>CAMPBP010000159.1 GCA_946639085.1 uncultured Lachnospiraceae bacterium | reverse complement strand
TTGCTTCGGGACTTGCCGCCATAAACACCGTTCTCTCTTTATTTAAATCGGGAGACAAGCTTATAGTATCCGACAACATTTACGGCGGAACATTCAGAATACTCGATAACGTATTCAAGAATTTCGGGATCACATACGAGATCGTCAACACCTCGGATCTTTCATCCATCGAGAAAGCCATAGACGACAACGTAAAAGCAATATATGTGGAAAGCCCCGCCAATCCTTTGCTTACCGTAACCGATATTGCAGAGGTTGCAAAGGTATCAAAGAAATATAACAAATTACTGATCGTTGACAATACGTTCCTTACTCCGTATTTACAAAGACCACTTACGCTGGGAGCCGACATAGTCATTCACAGCGGTACAAAGTATCTGGGCGGACACAGCGATACCATATCCGGTCTTGTGGTAGTTAAGGACAAAGAACTTGCAGACAGACTTTACTATCTGCAAAACGCCATCGGCGGAGTACTCGCACCTTGGGACAGCTTCCTTGTGATAAGAGGAATAAAGACTTTGGGAGTAAGAATGGACAGACATGTTTCCAACGCGGGAAAGATCGCCCGGTGGCTCGAAGAAAGCGGCTATGTAAGCAAAGTTTATTACCCCGGACTCAAATCCGATCCCGGATACGAAGTTCAGAAAAAGCAGGCTGACGGAGCCGGAGCGATGATCTCTTTCGTACTTAAAGAGAAATACGATTATCGCAAATTCTTCAAATCCCTTAAGCTGGTGACTTTGGCAGAAAGTCTCGGCGGTGTTGAATCTTTAGTCTGTCACCCGGCAAGTATGACTCACGCGGCCATTCCCGCAGACATACGAAAGAAAGTCGGAATCGTGGACGAACTCATTCGTTTGTCAGTCGGAATCGAAAGTGTGGACGATCTTATTGACGATTTGAAACAGGCAATAGAAAGTTCAGCAAAATAAGGAGATTTAGCCATGGATGTATATATGAGCATTCAGGAATTGATAGGTTCCACCCCGATACTTAAACTTAACCACTTGGGAGTTAAGGAAAGCGTCGGATTGTACGCAAAGCTGGAGTTGTTTAATCCGGCGGGAAGCGTAAAAGATCGTGTCGGAGTATATATGCTTAAAGACGCCGAAGAAAGGGGACTTCTTAAGCCGGGCGGCACGATAGTTGAGGCAACAGCGGGAAATACCGGAATAGGTATCGCGATAGCGGCACTTAACAAAGGATACAGAGTAATATTCACGGTTCCCGAAAAGTTTTCGATAGAGAAACAAAAGATCATGAAAGCGCTGGGAGCCGAAATAATTCATACGAGCAGAGAAGAAGGAATGCTCGGAGCGGAAAGAAAAGCGCAGGAGATCATAGATAAAACACCCGGGGCAATAAGCCTTAAACAGTTCAGAAATCCCGCCAATCCTTTGGCACATTACGAAACCACCGGTCCTGAAATCTATAAACAGACTGAGGGTAAGATCGATTACCTGGTAGCCGGAGCGGGAAGCGGCGGAACGTTCTCGGGAATAGTCAAATATCTTAAAGAAAAAAATAAAAACATCACAGGTGTGTTGGCCGATCCCGTCGGTTCGGTTATCGGCGGCGGCGAGCATGCCGACTATGACATCGAAGGTATAGGAAACGACTTCATAGCCGACACGATGGACATAACACTTGTGGACAAGGTCATCAAAGTGACCGACAGCGAAGCCTTCGAGGCATCAAGAACACTTGCGGCCAAGGAAGGAATACTTGCAGGCTCCTCATCCGGAGCGGCACTTGCTGCAGCGCTTAAACTTGCAGGCGAGATCGAAAGCGGAAACATCGTAGTGGTCTTCCCCGATCGAGGCGACAGATATTTAAGCAAAGGGCTGTTTGATTAAAAAGATTCGGAGTTTTGTCATGGCAGAGATATTTCGCCTGGAAAATGTAACAAAAGTATATAAGAACGACGGCAAAGAGTTTACGGCACTCAAAAACATCAATCTTTCCATAGAAGAAGGAGAGATATACGGAATAATCGGAATGAGCGGCGCCGGAAAATCAACACTTGTAAGAACCCTTAACCGTCTTGAGGAAGTAAGCGAAGGATCTGTCAGTTTTTACGGAAAGAAACTTTCCGAACTTAAGCCCTCGGAGATCCGTAAGGTAAGACGACAGATAGCGATGATCTTTCAAAGTTTCAACCTTCTTTCTCAGCGCAGCGTATTAAGCAACGTAATGCAGCCCCTTAAGATTGCGGGAGTAGCAAGAAGCGAGAGAAAGAAAAAAGCACTCGAGATGTTAAAGGTAGTCGGGCTTGAAGAAAAGAAACATCAATTTCCTTCAAGACTGTCCGGAGGACAGAAACAGCGTGTTGCCATAGCCAGAGCACTGGCATCCGACCCGAAAGTTTTACTTTGTGACGAAGCGACAAGCGCTCTCGATCCGAAAATCACCGGAGAGATACTGGATCTTTTAAAAGAGATCAATGAAACAAGAAACCTTACTATCGTGATAATCACTCATGAGATGTCCGTAGTCGAAAAGATCTGCGACAAGGTTGCGATCATCGATGAAGGAAATCTGGCGGAAGCGGGAGAAGTAAAGGAGATATTCAGAAATCCCGGATCCGAATCCGCAAAAAGACTTGTATTTCCAAGCAATCCATTCGATCCTTCCACAAAGGACAGCCGCCTTATAAGAGTGGCATTCGACGGATTGTCCGCAAGCAGGCCTTTCATAGCCGAACTTGTTGAAAAAACAGGCAAAAAAGTAAACATCTTAAGCGCCAATACAAAGAGTGTCGGCGGTGTGGGATACGGACAGATGGTCATGGAGCTGCCTGAGAACAAGGAAGATCAGGAGATCATCATAGACTTCTTTAGAAGCAGCGGCCTTTCTGTGCAGGAGGTGGAAAGAGCATGAGTGAATACATCATTGAAGCGATCAAAACGGGAATAATTGAAACTCTTCAGATGACGTTTTTCGCATCGATCTTCGCGTACATAGCCGGACTTCCCATAGGAATTCTGTTGTATGCAACGGATAAAGGACGGATCCTCTCAAATAAGCCTGTCAACTTTGTTGTAGGGCTGATCGTAAACATATGCAGATCCTTACCGTTTCTTATATTACTGGTACTTCTCATTCCGTTCACGCGATTTGTGACCGGATCGTCGATAGGAACGACGGCATCCATAGTACCGCTTACGATCGGAGCGATACCGATCGTCGCAAGAATGGTTGAATCCTCATTGAACGAAGTTTCACCGGGGATCATAGAGGCGGCAGCCTCCATGGGGGCCTCCCCCATATACATTATCATTCATTTCATATTACCGGAGGCGACTCCTTCACTCCTTTTCGGAGGAGCGATAAACATCGCAACCGTACTCGGTTACTCGGCAATGGCCGGTGTCATCGGAGGCGGCGGACTGGGAGCCATAGCTTTACAGTACGGATACTACAGATATCAAAAAGACGTACTCTGGACCACGGTCACATTGCTCGTGATCATGGTAATGGTGATCCAGGAGGGCGGAAATCTGATATCGAAAAAAACAAGGAAGTAAAACTTCTTTGTCGTAGAAGAAAAACTATACAGGGGAAAATAAATATACCAAGGGAGATAAAATTATGAAAAAGAACATTAAAAAGATCGCAGCGATCGCATTATCGCTCGCACTTGCATTTTCCGTAGCGGCTTGCGGAAGTAAAGAGACCAAAGCCGCAGACAACACAGTAATAAAAGTCGGTGCCAACATCACACCTCACTCTGAGATACTTGAGAAGGCAAAGCCTTTACTCGCAGACAAAGGCATAACTCTTGAGATCGTAAAACTGGAAGATTCCATCACACCCAACACCGGTGTTATCGAAGGAAGCCTTGATGCAAACTATTTCCAGCATGTTCCTTATCTTGAGCAGTTCAACAAAGAAAACGGTTCGGACCTTGTTTCGATCGGAGCGATTCATTACGAGCCTTTCGGCATATATGCGGGAAGAACGACCGATCTTTCACAGTTGCCCGATGGCGCACTCGTAGCGGTTCCCAACAATGTGACAAACGAGGCAAGAGCACTTCTTTTGCTTGCACAGGAAGGCATCCTTACACTTAAGGAAGATGCAGGTATCACCGCAACGGTAGAAGACATCATTGACAATCCTAAGGGCATTCAGTTTAAAGAACTTGCACCCGAGCAGCTTGTTGCAGCACTTCCCGATGTGGATATAGCAGTCATCAACGGTAACTACGCAATTGAAGGAGGACTTCACGTAAGCGGAGCACTTGCGGTTGAAGCAAACGACGGCCTTGCAGCTAAAACATACGGTAACATCATTGCCACTTCACCCGACAAGGCAGACGATCCCGCACTTAAGACTCTCGTTGAAGTTTTAAGCGGTGCAGAGATCGCAAAGTACATAAACGATACATATGACG
>CAMPBP010000158.1 GCA_946639085.1 uncultured Lachnospiraceae bacterium | reverse complement strand
GTTTATCCTCGGCATTAAGTATCGTATCTTCCATTTCTTTAAGCTTCTCGGTTGTAAATCGCTCCGCGCCCACAAGAGTTTGTTTTCTTATATAGTCGTCCGGAACGAGATCCAGATACGAATTTGTAACTTCGTAATAATATCCGAATACTTTATTGTATTTGATCTTAAGGTTCTTGATGCCGGTTCTTTCCCTGTCTTCTGCTTCAAGTTTTAACAGCCAATTTTTTCCGTCGTTTTTGGCGTTCTTTAATCTGTCGACATCTTCACTGTACCCTTCTTTAATGATACCGCCTTCTTTTACGGATACGGGAGGCTCATCCACTATCATTTTATCGATATCGGAATAAATGTCGCCAAGATCGTCGAGTTCCGATTCGATTTCAACTGCAAGCTTTGAGTCAAAATCTTTCAACAGAGATTTAATATGTGGAAGAAGGTACAAAGAATTTTTAAATGCGATAAGATCTCTTGCATTCGCTGTTTTGTATGCGATACGTCCTAAAAGTCTTTCAAGGTCGTATACGCTGTTAAGATATTCTCGTATTTCATCTCTGGCCACGATATTGCCCGATAATTCTTCGATAAGATCGAGACGTTGGTTCATTATATCTTTATCAAGCAAAGGCTGTTCGATATAACTTCTCAAAAGTCTTCCGCCCATGGCGGTCTTTGTTTTATCAAGCACCCAAAGAAGCGATCCGCGTTTCTGTTTTTCGCGCATCGTTTCTATTAGCTCCAGGTTTCTTCTTGTGGATGAATCAAGATGCATGAAACTTCCCGATTCATAAGGTTTAATATTGTCGAGATTGGCAAGGGAGTTCTTCTGTGTTTCATAAAGGAACTCCAGAACGGCTCCTGCTGCGACGGTAGCATTTTTGTAGTCAGAAAGTCCGAGTCCTTCGACGGAATTGACTTTAAAATGCTCCTTTAACTTAAGCAAAGCTTCTTTTTCGTTAAAATAGTGGGAAGAAACCGAGCTTAAAGATATATTGCTTCGCGCTTTCAATGCTTCAAAAGGGAAATCCGACATTAAAAATGCATCGTTACAGATTATCTCACGAGGTGAATATCTGTTGATCTCATCCATTATGCCGGCAATATCGTTAACCTCTGTTGCGAAAAAGTCACCGGTGGTAATATCTACAACGCTTATTCCGGTACCGTTTTCCAGATAAACGACACACATAAGAAAACTGTTTTCCGATGCATCTATTGAATTGGTATCAAGATTCGTTCCTCTTGAAACGATTCTTACAACCTCTCTTTTTACGAGGCCTTTGGCGGTAGCGGGATCCTCGGTCTGTTCACATATCGCAACTTTGTAACCTTTGTTTACTAGGCGGTTCAGATAATTGTCCACTGCATGAAAAGGGACTCCGCACATGGGAGCCTTCTCTTCGTTACCGCACGCCTTGCCCGTCAGAGTAAGTTCCAGCTCTTTTGAGGCGATAAGCGCGTCATCAAAAAACATTTCATAAAAATCACCGAGTCTGTAAAAAAGAATGCAATCCTTGTATTCATTTTTGGTTTCAAGATATTGCATCATCATCGGCGTATATTCTGCCATTTGATAATCCTTTCTTTTTATCATACAAGTTCACCGGTATAATAAAACCCATGAAACTCAGTGAGTTTAACATCAACGATCTTTCCGATGAGTTCTTTTGATCCTTTAAGATGCACGACGGTATTGGAACTCATTCTGCCGTCAATAAAACTGTCGTCTGATTCGTTTATTTCTTCGCAGAGAACTTTGACGGTCTGTCCCATAAATCTTTCGGTTCTCTTCTTGGCGGTTTCCTGAACAACGCTTAATACCATATCGAAATGCTTCTTTACAACTTCGGGGTCGACCTGTTCCATTTTTGCGGCGGGAGTGCCTGTCCTGATGGAATAGATAAAAGTAAACGCGTTGTCAAATTGAGCCTGTTTAATGACATCGATTGTTTCTTCGACATCCTCCAAAGTTTCACCGGGGAAACCTACAATGATATCCGTTGTAATTGATATATCCGGCATTTTTTTTCGTATCTTACGTACAAGTTCAAGATAGGATTCTTTGTTGTATCTTCTGTTCATGGCCTTCAATATCTTTGTTGAACCGGATTGAAGGGGCAAATGAATATGACGACATATCTTATTTGATGCAGCCATAACATCAATAAGCTCATCCGAAAGATCCTTCGGGTGAGAAGTCATGAATCTTATTCTCTTAAGACCGTCAATCTTTTCGACCATGGTAAGCAGTTTTGCAAAAGATATCGGGTTTTCCAGGTTGTTTCCGTATGAATTGACATTTTGTCCAAGGAGCATTATCTCAACCACACCGTCAGCAACAAGGGATTCGATCTCGGCTATGATCTCTTCCGGTTTTCTGCTTCGCTCTCGTCCTCTAACATAAGGCACGATGCAATAAGTGCAGAAATTGTTACAGCCGAACATTATATTTATTCCGGATTTGAAAGAGTATTTTCTTTTTACCGGAAGGTCTTCTTTGATGATGTCGGTATCGTCCCAAACTTCGATAAATTTATCGCGCTCATACATTTCAACAAGAAGTCTTGGAAAATCGAACAGATTGTGCGTGCCGAATATAAGATCAACAAAGCCGTAACTTGTCTTGATTTTTTCGACAACGGTTTCTTCCTGCATCATGCATCCGCAAAGAGCTATCTTCATTGAAGGGTTTTTCTTTTTGAAAGGTTTAAGCGCTCCGAGTCGACCGTAAACACGCTGATTGGCGTTGTCTCTTACCGTACATGTGTTATAGATGACAAAATCCGCATCGTCGCTTTCGGTCTCTACAAAACCCGCATCCAACAAGACTCCCAGCAGCTTCTCCGAATCTCTTGCGTTCATCTGACAACCGAAAGTCGTAACCTGACATGTCAGTTTTCTGCCTAGTTCAGCTTCCTTGGAAGATATTATATTTTTAAGTGTTTCCAGATATTGATCCAAATTATGTCCTGCTTTTCTTAGTATTTAAGAGCATTCAAAGCTTCCAAAGGAGTATCTTCGGTAACTATGAAGTCAAGTTTGACATCCGAATCGGAGGTGGGAAGCTTGTCAAAAAGCTGATAGCCGAAGCAAATACCGACAGTGAGAATGTTTTCCTTGTCCACAAGATAATTATCGTAATAACCTTTGCCGTAACCCAATCTTCCGTATTCACGATCGAAGGCTACTCCGGGTACAAGCATGAGTATCTTCTCGTCTTTGCATTTTTCATAATCAAACACTCGCATCGGGTCGCCCATGGGCTCCATGATGCCCATATAACCGTTTACGAGCTCGTACGAAGAATCTATACGATAAAAGTCCATTCTCGCTTCCTCAAAGCCCTCAAGCACCTTGGGAAGGTATACCTGTTTGCCGATCATTAAAGCCTCTTCCAAAATGGTGATCGTTCCGACCTCACCGTGATAATCTGCATAAAGAAGCAATTTGTCGCATTCCTTGTAGATATTGCTTCTTAGAATGGTTCTTTCGATCGCCTTTGAAGCTTCATTCCAAATCTCTTTGGATAGCGCTTCGCGTCTTGCCAGCAGTTCCTTTCTGATCTCCTCTTTTTCTTTTGTCATTTTTGTCTCCCTTTTTACGTGACGCTTACCTTAGGCAGTGTTTCGTCACCTCTTGAAACTGTCCTTTGTCAGTTTGTGTATGCTTCCGTCTTTTTCCACCACATCGACACTGTCAAGCTGTATCTGCAGATTGTTCTTAACAGAATCGATATAAAGTTTTCTCATTTCTTTTTGTTCTTTTAATTCTTCTTCGGTCAATGCACGCTCTTTGGATAAATGATATAGCTCATTGACTCTTTTAATAACTTCATCTATCGTCATCTTTTGGTTCCTCAAAACATTTATATTTTGACGCTATGGCTTCGAATACTTTCATTCCGTCCATGGCGGCACTCATGATTCCGCCTGCGTATCCGGCTCCTTCTCCCGCGGGATAAAGTCCTTTGTGAGAAACACTTTCAAAGGTTTCATCACGTTCTATCCTTATGGGTGATGACGTTCTGCTCTCTATTCCGCTCATGATGACATTGTCAGCGGCAAATCCCGGTATTATCTTGTCGAAATACTCCATTCCCTCCACAAATGTTTCATTTAACTCGTAAGGAAGTATCTCAGACAGTCTGGAATAAAGAAAACGGCCCTTACATTCCGGTGATATCGAAAGCATATCGTCCGGTTCCACGTTGTTTAGATCGGTAAGCCCGGATATGACTTCGTTCTTAAAATCTTTGTAATATTCTACCGGTATGGCTCCTCCTGCCAGATTATACGCGTTTTCCTCAATTTTCTGCTGGAAATACATTCCCGCAAGAGGATGATCGGATTTGTAATCTTTGGCACCGACTGTAACAATGATCGCACTGTTGCTGTGACGGGAATTTCTTGCTTTGTAACTCATTC
>CAMPBP010000157.1 GCA_946639085.1 uncultured Lachnospiraceae bacterium | reverse complement strand
CTTTCCAAGAGAATGACGGGACTTGACTTTGATGCCAGGTATGAAGGAAACACCGATTCGGAGATAGGACTTTTAGGTAACAACATGAACGTCCTGTCCGATACGATAAAAGACAATATCTCACGACTTAAATCTGCAAACATCGAGCTTAAGAACGATAACGAAAAGCGTGAACAGATCGATGAGATGCGAAAAGAGTTCATATCAAACGTATCCCACGAGTTTAAGACGCCCATCGCGCTCATCATGGGATATGCCGAAGGACTTAAAGAAGGCATAGACGACAAAAACGACAGAGATTATTACTGTGATGTTATCGCCGATGAAGCGGAGAATCTCAATCGAATGGTAAAGAAACTGTTGGATCTTAACAGAATCGAATTTGGAAGGGAGACCGTTTCCATGGACCGATTCGATGTGGTTTCTTTCTTACATAATGCAGTATCGCCCTACAATGTGATCGCAGAGAAAAACGACATAAAACTGGGAGTTTCGACAGGAGCACCTTTATACGTTTGGGCTGACGAGGTTCTTACCAAGGAAGCGCTGGACAATTACCTTACGAATGCCCTGGATCACGCCGAGAGCGAGGGGCAAAAAAGAATTGACGTTTACCTTGAAATGCAAGAAAATAAGGTAAAGGTTTGCGTTTATAATACAGGAAAACATATTCCCGAAGACTCACTTGAGAGGATCTGGGATAAGTTTTATAAAGTCGATAAAGCACGTACCCGTAAATACGGCGGGTCCGGCGTAGGACTTTCAATAGTAAAAGCAGTTACTGATGCAATGGGACAGGAATGCGGTGTTTCAAATGTGGAAAACGGAGTGGTTTTCTGGTTTACCCTTGAGACGGCAAAACCTGTATCGGAGGAAAAGTGATGGACGGAAACAATTTGGAAAACAATACAAATATTGTTAACGAAGACTATATAAAGAATTATAGCCAGAACTTAAAGAAACGTACTCAGCTGGAAGTTAAAGTCGGCGCAGGTATACTAAGCGTTGTCGGAGCATTGTTCGTGATGGCGGCATTGTATTTTGGCTCCATGTATCTTGATAAGTATTGGATGGTCATCGCCATGTTCGCAACAGGCGGTCTTATCGTATTGGTTTCCGAACTTCTTATAGAAAGAAGACTTAAGTTTTTCGGAAAGATCATTACGGGTCTTGGATTCGGCGTGCTGTACTATGCAGCCATATTCGCTTATCTGTCGATCAAACTGTACGATTTTTACATTACCCTTGCGGTTTTGGGCGGTATCGCATTTTTAAACTTCCTTATCGCAAGGCTGAGAAAGTCGCCCTTCCTTGAGATCGTCTGCTCACTGGGAAGCGTTGTTCCCCTTGTTGTATACGACGCAAACATAAACAACATCACATTCGCATATCTTATGGGATTTGTGCTCGCAGTTAACTTTGTGCTGTTCATAATGCCATACAGGAAAGGCTTTTCGATATCAAAAGTCATTCGACTTTTCGTAGTCTTCGGAGCACTTATCTATGCAAACTATATGTATTACTGGCTTGTGGACTATACATGGTTTGGCTTTGGAGTTGTGCTTTCCGTATTTGTAATGTTCACATGCTATTTATTCAACACACAGGATATATGCGTTGAGACCTTCGCACTCATACTCATCGGTCTTTCGTCCATAATGATCTGTGACACCATCGACTGGTACGTGCTTGCGGGCTTCGCGGCGGTTTGTGTGTTCATGTTCTTTTGCCTTATTGCAAAGAAGCAAAGATGGTCGCCTGTTTCGGTGCTGCTTCTTTTTGCCTTACTGTTTGTATATGTAACCTGCGGTGCATCACCGGCTGTAACAGTTTATCTGAATGCTGATTTTGCGGCGCTTATAGTGCTTTCCGTTTTGGTTATCTCAAAGCTTTGCGCATTCTCGAAAGATTTTGTCGCAACGGATGCCGTTGTTACGTTCTTTGCATTGCTTGCGGGAGTTTTCTTTAAAGATAATTATCTTTCATTCGTGATCATGTTCGTGGGATTCCTGGGAGTCCTCATGTGCTCGAAACTTAAACTCTATCATGAGTTTTTGTATACGATAATGATGTCGTGCTTCCTTTGGTATCACGGCTTCAGTTATCTTACCGTGCCGATCATAATGGCTACCTGGTTCATACTCGTATTGCTGTTTAACCTTATCCCGGCAATGAGAGTAAAGGGAATACTTGTTTACAACATTTTCTTCCTGATCGCAAATACGTGCCTGATACTGTGGGTACCCATGCTTCGTTACAGAGGTATCGAAGAGATCATCGTAGTTTCATCGGTGGCATTTATAAGCATACTCATCTGTCTTTGCGTATTCAGAAAGAAGTTCAAGCTTGATACGAAAGCCCGCTACATCATAATGGCTGCAGTGCTTACGTATCTTGGCTTCTTTATGAAGATCGATCCTTTGTGGATCAGCATTTCCCTCATGGCAGTTGCTTTTGTGACCATCGCCATCGGATGTATCGCAAACAGATTTGAAGCAAGAATATATGGCCTGGTGCTTTCTCTTGCGGTATGCGTGAAGGTTGCATGGCTCGATTATGCCGATGAGAGCAACTTTAAGAGAATGATAGTGTTCCTGGTAGTAGGTCTTATTGCCATCGCCATTTCATTCGTTTACCTTATCCTTGAAAGCAGAGAGCAGAAGCAGCTTAAGGCATTAAAGGAGAAAGAACGCATTGCCGCCATGACCGGGGCAGTTCCGGCGGTTATGGCAACGCCTGTTTCCGAGCCTGTTGTTGAGCCCGCTTCTGAGGTCGTTCCCGAGGTTGCTCCTGAGGTTGCGACTGAGGTTGCTGCTGAGATTACTCCCGAACCTGTTTCGGAACCTGCAACTGAAACTGTGATTGAAGAAACGGTAACAGAATCTTCGGATTCTAATGAATCGTTATCGGAAATGGTGTATAATGAAGAATCGGTGGGTGAATCGTCTGAAGTAAACGAGGAACCTGTTATAAATGAACCGGAAGAAAACAAATCCGAAGATTGGAACCAATAATATGCGAAAAACCGCAATATTACTTATAAGTTTAATATTGTCAGCAACGCTCCTTTTTGCGGGATGTGCTCAGTATCCCGATCTTACCGAAGAAGAAAACGAGATGGTGAGTGAATATGCCGTATCGCTTCTTCTTAAGTATGACAAGGACAATCATTCACGACTTGTAGATACGAGCGAGTTTCTTAATAAGTACAATACGGCACTTCAGGAGCGTGAGTCGGCAAGACTTGCCTACGAAGCCGCAAAACAGCTTGAGGAAGAAACAAGAAGAAAAGAAGCACAGGAACAGGAAGCAGCAAACGGTGGTTATACTTCACAACCCGTTTCGCCTTCTAATGACGGAACCGGCGGAGCAACCGTGATCGATTCGTCCGAATCTGTTATGTCAGTTGAACAGTTTCTTGATGCAGAGGATTTTTCCATTAAATATGCGGGATTAACCCTTACAGACAGTTATCCTGAAAACAGTACCGACTATTTCTTTGCAATGAATGCTCTTGAGAATAAGAAATTATTGGTTGTTTTCTTTGATGTCACCAATAACGGCGCAGCTCAGCAGTTTAATGTTTATGCCCGAAACGTGACATTTAAACTGAACATAAATAATCAGGGCTATAAATCCGTTTACAAGAATTTGCTTGAAGACAGTTTGGACGAGTATCTGGGAGATTTTAATTCCGGCGAGACAAAACGACTTGTTCTCATATATGAGGTTCCGGCAGATACTGTTGTGTCATCACTTTCCATGATGGTTTCATCCAACACAAAAGGTTCGGTTACAAGCAACCTTGAATAATTACTTAGATTATTCATTGTAAATGAATAAATACAAATGTAACAATCATGAAAACCGTGCGTGTTTCAGGACACGCACGGTTTTTAAATGAGAATTCACGGGCAGTCGTATATACGACTGAAAGCAAAAAGAAAAAGTTGTAAACACAATTCAGACAATTTGCTTTCGTTTGTGAAATTATTTAATCATTTTAAACACATGAAATATGCACAAAACCGCGTAAAATCAATATTTCCTGTTAACGAATAATTTTTTCAAAAAAATACAAAATTTGTGTTGACAACCCAAAATCGGGGTGCTATATTAAGTCTTGCTCCAAGAAATGGGGCGTGAACATTGATAACTAAACAGCATATGCAACCCTGAAAATCTTTGATTAAAATTTTTTCAGAACTAAACCTTAAAGCAGTAATAAAGGATAGATTAGCCAATGTTAATCTTGTCCAAGGATAAATTCTTTTTTCGAGAGTTCGATCCTGGCTCAGGATGAACGCTGGCGGCGTGCTTAACACATGCAAGTCGAACGGAGATATACGCTGATTGAAGCTTCGGCAGATTTCTTGTATATCTTAGTGGCGGACGGGTGAGTAACGCGTGGGTAACCTGCCTTATACCGGGGGAT
>CAMPBP010000156.1 GCA_946639085.1 uncultured Lachnospiraceae bacterium | reverse complement strand
ACGTGGATACGACACTGGGAAATGCAGCCGATGTAAGCCGTACGATGGAGCAGATGAGTGCTACAATGCAGGAGATATCCGCATCTATCCACAATATAGACGAACTTATCGGTTCCAGCACCGATGCATTTAACGACATCATCGAAAAGATCAAGGAAGGCAATATATTTGCAGCCAAGATCCACGAAGAAGCAATCAATACCGGTAATGAAGCCATCAAGACAGAGGATGAAGTTTCCGAGCAGGTTGAAGAGATGGCAGCCGTTGTTAAAGAAAAGATCGAAGATTCCAAGGCAGTTGAAAAGATCAACGTTCTTACCGAGGACATCATAAACATTACCGAGCAGACAAACCTTCTTGCACTCAACGCTTCAATCGAAGCCGCAAGAGCAGGTGAAGCCGGCCGGGGATTCGCAGTTGTTGCTTCCGAGATTGGAAAGCTTGCACAGGATTCAGCCAATGCTGCAGCAGAGATTCAGCAGGTATCCGCAAATGTTATCGCGGCCGTTGACGGACTTGCAAAAGAAGCTCACCTTATGGTCCAGTTCATGAATGAGACTGCTGTGGGCGGATACAAGAAACTTGTGGATACGGCTGATGACTTCAAGAACGCTTCGGAAAAGATGGACGACATGATGAGTGACTTCGAAGAACTCAGTATCGCCATCGGCAACAATATGAAGAACGTAAGCACACTTACGAAAGATCTTAATACGGCGGTTGACGACGCAGCCAAGGGCGTTATTTCGGCAGCAGAGAAGACGGTAGACATTTCTTCGAACATGAAGTCAATCAGCGACGAGGCTCATGACGGTAAGACACTTTCGGATGATATATACGAAAATGTTAACAGTTTCAAACTTAATTAAATCTTAAATTGCAACAGTCAGCATAAATACTGTAATCTAACATATGTTGGATTACAGTATTTTTTTCGTACCTTATAAGTACTTTTTTTACTTTAGGACATAAATTTGAAGTAATACGACGTTAATGAGCAAATGATACATTGATACCCGAGGTATTTTCAAATGGCTGTAAAATTGTACGACACTGATGCATATTTAAATGAATTTGAAGCAACTGTCACCGGGTGCTTTATTACTGCGGAGGGAACTTTCGAGCTTACCCTTGATAAGACTGCGTTCTTCCCCAACGAAGGCGGACAGTCCTGCGATAAGGGAACCATTAACGGTATGGAAGTTCTTAATGTGGAGTATAAAGAAAACGAGATCTTTCATGTCGTAAAATTCTTTATACCCGAAGGAACCACCGTGGAAGGTAAGATAGATTTTGCACACAGATTTTCCAACATGCAGATGCATACGGGTGAGCATATTTTCTCGGGTCTTGTGCACAGCGAGTTTGGCTTTAACAATGTCGGATTTCATTTAAGCGACAATTCCGCAACCATGGACTACGACGGAAAACTTTCCGAGGATGATGTCAAAGGTTTGGAGATACTTACCAACAGGATGATATGGGCTGCCAAGAACGTTCGTGTTTTCTTCCCTTCGGAGGAGGAACTTTCCGGTCTTGATTACAGATCAAAGAGCGGCATAAAAGGCGATGTACGTCTTGTAGAGATAGAAGATGTGGATCTTTGCGCATGTTGCGCTCCTCACGTAAAGAATACTTCCGAGGTAGGCTTATTTAAGATAGCCTCCGTTGAGACTTATAAAGGCGGAACGAGATTAAATTACCTTGCCGGAGAGCGTGCTTACAACGACTATCTGAGATTGTCCGAACTTGAATCGGAACTTTCGAGAAGCTTAAATGCAAAGAAAGGAAATATTTCCGAGTCGGTAGGTAAGTTAAAACATTCCATTTCGGAACTTGAATATTCAAACATTGCACTAAAGAGGATGAAAGTCAGCGCAGTTTGTGACAGTGCGACAACGCCCTTTGTTTTCCTTGAAAGCGATTATGTCGATATAATGAGGTTCGCACTGGGTGAACTTAAGAGTAAGTTTAACGGTCTTTGCGCCGTATTTGCGGGAAACGATGAAAGCGGATACCGATATCTTATAGAGTATGACGGAAAAGATCTTGTGGATCTTGCCGAGAAACTCAAAGCCACCTTTGAGATTAAAGGCGGCGGAAGGTCGGGAAGCCTTCAGGGTAACATTATCGGCAGCAAAGATTCCATCAATGCTTTTCTTGAAACACAAATTGGCGCATGATATAATATTCCCGATAAATTTATATTGGGGTATGTAAGATATGATAAAGATATTTGCAGACAGTACAAGCGATTTTTCCAAAGAGCTTGCAGAGCGTTACGATATTACGATAATCCCTTTGTTTATCAATATGGACGGAAAGTATTATCGTGACGGAATTGATGTTAAAAGGACCGACATTTTTGCATGGTCGGACAAGACGGGAGAAACGCCTAAAACTGCGGCTCCGTCAATAGAAGATGTGGTTACTGCATTTAAGCCCTATGTCGAGGCCGGTGACGACATTTTCTACTTTTCCATTTCGGAAGATATGTCGACTTCCGCAAATGTTGCGAGATTGGCAGCCAACGAACTTGATTACGAAGAAAAAGTTTACGTTGTGGATTCCATGAGTTTATCCACAGGAATCGCACTTCTTGCCATCAAAGCAGCCGAAATGGTTAAAGACGGATATCCTGCTTCGGTAATTTATAACAGAGTTCTGGACCTTCGCAGTAAAGTAAGAGCAAGTTTTGTTGTGGATACACTCACTTATCTCGGAAGAGGCGGAAGATGTTCTGCGGCAACGGCCCTCATCGGTAATGCGTTAAAGCTTAAACCCAGGATTGAAGTCATCGAAGGTAAGATGGACGCAACGAGCAAATACCGTGGCAGCAGCGAGCGTGTTATAGGTCACTATGTTGACGACATCAAGGAGAAACTTAAAAAAGCCGATCATTCACGTGTATTCATTACACATACAGTTGTAGAGGGTGATGTGGTTGAAAAGGTTAAGTCCTTCCTTGAAGGATTGGAACTCTTTGATGAGATTCTTATAACGGACGCGGGCGGAGTTATCTCAAGCCACTGCGGACCGGGAACGCTTGGTGTACTTTATATTGAAGAATAAGAGGCAGTTGATGCCGCTAAAGGTCGGTGAATAACCGACCTTTTTTTGAACAGATCATCGGAGGAACTTATGCAGACCGAGAGTAAAGAAGACCTTACAGTAGGCGGTTATGTTTTTGCGACACATACGGATGCTGAGATAGCGCGTAACGAGATCAAACGTATTGCATATATTGAGCAAAAGATGGACATGACCAACATGAACGTCATAACGGGCATATACAAGAAGGCTCTTGAGAGCAGGACATTCCAGACTCCCATAGGCCTTGAGTTTATGCATTCTCTGTACGATTCCATCGTTAAATCGGGAATGAAGCGTGAAGACATTCAGCCGATCCCTTTGTATACGACGTTTAAGAGAATGGACTTTTCTTCCTCCCATATCAGACAAGAGACCATCGATAAGGAGAGCGAGGAGTACAAACTTAGGGTCAAATATCGTAACAGCGTGCTTATTAGCGGTATTCTCGGCGCCCTTGTAATCATAATGCTTCTTGTAATGTTCAGAGGCACCACTCCAAACGCCATAAACTATAAGGCTGCCGTTACCAACGAGTATGCGGCATGGGCCCAGGAACTGAGTGAAAAGGAAGATGCTTTAAGGGAAAAAGAACACGATCTCGAAGAGCGCGAAGCTAAACTTTTGGGGTATTAATATCTGTTCACAAAATAAACACATATATGTTTTATTCTTTTAAATGAAGTTAAATACTCACAGCGAAGGAATGACATGGACAATATAAAGATCTTGGTAGTTGACGATGAAGAAAGGATGAGAAGGCTTGTAAAAGACTTTCTCGCAAAGAAAGGTTACGAAGTGATGGAAGCCTCAAACGGCAGAGAAGCCCTGGACCTTTTCTATAAAGACAATACCATAGATCTTTTAATTTTGGATGTAATGATGCCTGTCATGGACGGCTGGGCCACCCTTCGTGAGATACGAGAGACTTCCAAGATACCGATCATCATGCTTACCGCAAAAGCCGAAGAACACGACGAACTTCTGGGATTTGAACTTGGAGTTGACGAGTACGTTACAAAGCCATTCAGCCCCAAAGTACTGGTTGCGCGGGTTGAAGCGTTGCTTAGACGCTCCGGAAGTGTGGGCGGAGAAAACGAAAAACTTTCATACGGCGGCATTGTGCTTGATAAAAACGCCCACAGTGTTTTTGTGGATTCTTCGGAGATCGAACTAAGTTACAAAGAGTTTGAGCTTCTTGCCTATTTTATGGAGAACAAAGGACTCGCTCTTTCGAGAGACAAGATACTTGACAGTGTTTGGAATTACGATTATTTCGGAGATGCCAGAACGGTGGATCCCCATGTAAAGAAGCTGAGGGCAAAACTCGGCGACAAGGGCGATCTCATCAAGA
>CAMPBP010000155.1 GCA_946639085.1 uncultured Lachnospiraceae bacterium | reverse complement strand
ATTTCCCGATGCGGAACTCGTTGCCTATCCCGATTTCAGAAAGGCCTACAGAGCTGCGGAAAAGGGTGAGTGCGACGTTTGCGTTCTACCAGTGGAGAACAGCTATGCGGGGGAAGTGGGACAGGTATCGGACCTTATGTTCTCGGGAACGATGCACGTTACCGGAATGTATACACTTCCCGTAACCCATCATCTTCTGGGTATCCCCGGTTCAAAACTTTCGGGGATTACAAAGGTAATAAGCCATCCTCAGGCACTTTCCCAGTGCGACAACTATATAAAGAATCATAATCTCGAGATGATCGAGTCTTCCAATACCGCCATAGCGGCCAAGAGAGTTATGGAGCTTAACGATCCAACCATAGCGGCCATAGCCAGCATGGAGACTGCGGAACTTTACGGAATGAAGGTGCTGGATCGAAAGATCAATGAAAGCGGCCTTAACTCTACCCGATTCGCCGTATTTTCACGTACGGCTTCACAAGAGTCTTTGGGAGACAGCGCAAGCTTTTTAATGCTCTTCACCGTTAACCACGTGGCCGGCGCCCTGGCAAATGCGATAAACGTCATAAGTAAGTACGGATTTAACATGCGCATGCTTCGTTCCCGTTCCATGAAGGACATTCCCTGGCAGTATTATTTCTTTGCCGAAATGGAAGGCGACGACAGGAGCAAACTGGGAAAACTCATGATGGAAGAGCTGTCCGAACACTGCGCTTATCTTAAAGTCGTTGGCCGTTATCTTAAGGAAGTCGACCTTAAGGAAGAGGACGAATAAAGATAATAGAAAGTTAATAATTTCATTAATAATTTGCTAACCTTTTACCGTTATAATAACACTATAAGAACAAAGCAATGACTCATTCACATAAAACATTTTCTTCTCCTAAAAAATGCAAAAAAGCTGAAGGCTAAGCCTTCGGCTTTTTGCATTGTATACATATGCAATATTGTTATTTTTTCCCTTTTGATGTATAGTTATTGGGGACTAAACGAGTATTTGGAGGGATTAATATGGATAAGAAAACAACAGGAATTATCGCTTATATCACATTTATAGGATGGCTCATCGCATTTCTTGCGGGAGACAGGGAAGGCGCGAAATTTCATTTGAATCAGGCACTTGTACTGGCGATCATCGAGATCATCTTGGGCGTACTTGGCAAAATTCATTTCTGGCCGCTTTCGATCCTTGTGGTTTTGGCAGGTTTATGCGGATTTGTTCTTTGGCTCATGGGACTTATCGGTGCCATCAAGGACGAGGAGAAACCTCTTCCGTTGATCGGCGGCATCAAGATCCTTCAATAAAAGTAAAGGCGATCTGAGGGGCAGGGCATCGGTCCTGCCCCTTTTTAAATCAGGTATGAAGAAAAAACTTCTCATTTCGTTAACTCTTATAATGATATTTTCGCTCGCTGCCTGCGGCGGCGACAAACCCGCGGTTTCGAACGATCCCGAATCCGCTGTTATCTCAGAGACAGACGTTCAACAGGCAACTTTTGAAGAAGTACCCACAGATGTCGAAGAGCCCGAGCCCGCAGCCGTAAAGAAGGCACCTTCGGCTTTTAAAGCCATCAGAATGTATGCGGATTTTCTCGACGATCTTGCCAAAGACGACGAGGTGCTTCGCTCAACCCTTCGCTACGATCTTTTATACGTCGACAACGACGATATCCCCGAACTTGTTTACATGGAAGACAGTGCTCACAGCTCGATGGTCCACATGTGCCTTGCATATGAGGACGGAGTTTTTGAGGTGGGCGAGTTCGGAGAGTACGGTAACTTCTCATATCTTGAGAGCAAAGGTCGGATTCTTTCTTTTTACATGAATCACGGAACATATCTTTTCGACTTCTTTACCCTTGAAAACAGAACGCTTCAGGAAGACAAGTGTTATGAGACCGTGGAAGAACAGTTCGAGGGTGACGGAACCCGTTACTATATAGACGGCGACGAAGTCACGCAGGAAGAATACGACGCGGATTATGCAAAGCAGTATACCGGACGTTTTACGAGCTGCGAATATTTCGATGCCATATCTTACGCCGATTCTTACGACGTTTACTCCATTTTGATGGAATACCATAAAAACGGACATAAGCCCGCGAACATCGAGATGACCGATACGATAAAAGCCGCAGTGGGACTTTACGGTGCCGTTTCTTACGGAGTCTACGGTGAGGATCCCGCAAACGCAAAAGAGTTTGAAGAGGGCTTCGCAAACGCGGATCTTACGGAAGACGGATACCTTTCCGTTTGGTACGGCGACGGAGCGGATGAGACTCTCGTTACCGACTACACTATGCCGCTTACAGCATTCAGAGACGGAAGCATTACGTCGTATAAAGACACGGTCTGGTATGTAATGACTTCAAACGATTCCAAGGACAGAGATTATGAGTTTCACTTCATAGACGAAGAGACCATACGACTTGTTGTATTTGACTCAAAAAGAACATTCGGTGACATTTCATACTATTTTGTCATGAAAAAGACCGTGGAGGAAGAAGGGCCCGATGATTGAGATACTCGCAAAATACTTTTCTCCGAAAGACATAATGAAAAGCGGTCAATGCTTCAGATGGTACGAAGAAAACGGTTCGGTAAGTGTTCCTGCATTCGGCAAGAAGCTTGAAATGGTGCCTAAGGGTGACCATATTCTTTTAAACACTTCAAAAGAAGACTTTGATCTTATATGGCGCGATTATCTCGATCTTGATTTTGACTATGGGAAAATAGAAAAGCTTGTGAGGGAGTACGGCGACGACCACTTAAAAGAAGCGTACCGTCTCGGAAAAGGCATAAGGATTCTTAAGCAGGACCCGTGGGAGATCATCGTGAGTTTTCTTGTATCCCAGAACAACAACATTTCAAGAATAAGCGGTTCGGTGGAGGCAATGTCAGAAAAGGCGGGAATTCCTTTGGAAGGAGGCACGGGCTTTTCTTTCCCCGATCCTTTTAAGATCGATCCGACCTTTTTTGAAGACAAGTCCCTGGGGCTTGGTTACAGAGTGCCATATCTTACACATATATGTGAGTATGTGCAGAACAATCCGGGTTGGATCGAGAGCCTCAAAAAGCTGGAATACGAAGATCTGTACGAAGAACTGTTAAAAAGAAAAGGCATCGGCCCCAAAGTGGCAAACTGTATATGCCTTTTCGGATTCCATAAAACAGAGGCTTTCCCGATAGATACGCACGTTAAGAGCTTACTGGACAAGTATTATCCCGGCGGTTTCGATCACGAAAGATACAAGGGCGTTGCGGGTATAATTCAGCAATATCTTTTCTATTACGAGATTAAGTAAAAGACAATAAAGAACAGGGCCTATTTTCTTGACTGTCCTTCATAAAATGCACTATAATTAAATAATTAATGCGAAAGGCTTTAAGTAGTATATGATAAAGAGCATGACAGGTTTCGGACGTGCCGAATTTGCAGACGCAAAGCGTAAGTTCACCGTTGAACTTAAGTCCGTTAACCACAGATATCTTGATATGACCATCAAAATGCCCAAGAAGCTTAACTTCTTTGAGGCAGCCATCAGAAACGAACTTAAGAACTATATACAGCGCGGTAAGGTAGATGTTTTCATCACTTACGAAGATTTTACCGACGACAGCGTAGGTATCAAATACAACAGGGATGTAGCTGCGGAATATCTCAAATACTTAAAGGATATGGCAGAAGAGTTCGAACTTGACTGCGATATCAGAGTTTCAAATCTTTCGAGATTCCCCGAGATTTTCTCAATGGAAGAGCCTGAGATCGACGAAGACGAGATATGGGCAGGCCTTGGTGAGGCCATTAGAGGAGCGGCTGAGAAATTCGTTGATTCAAGGATCAAGGAAGGCGAGAACCTTAAAGAAGACCTTCTTTGCAAACTCGATGACATGCTCACTCACGTAGATTATGTGAAAGAGCGCGCACCCAAGGTTATTGAAGAATACAGAAAAGGACTGGAAGAGAAAGTCCGTGAACTTTTGGGAGACGCAAAAGTCGATGAATCGAGACTTCTTACGGAAGTTACTTTATTTGCCGACAAAGTTTGCATAGACGAAGAGATAGTAAGACTTACAAGTCATATAGAGACTACCAAGAAGACTTTGATAGAAGGTGGAAGCTGCGGAAGAAAGCTTGACTTTATTGCTCAGGAAATGAACCGCGAAGCCAACACGATGCTTTCAAAAGCAAACGATCTTGCGACGAGCGATCATGCCATCGAACTTAAGACCGAGATCGAAAAGGTCAGAGAGCAGATACAGAATATAGAGTAAGAAAGGAAGAGTCTTTATGGACGGCATCTTGATCGTAATGTCGGGATTTTCCGGCGCAGGCAAAGGAACATTGTTACACAGATTGTTAAATGATTACGATGACTTTGCGTTTTCGGTTTCCATGACAACCAGATCTCCCCGTGAAGGAGAAGTGGACGGAAAGGATTATTTCTTCGTAA
>CAMPBP010000154.1 GCA_946639085.1 uncultured Lachnospiraceae bacterium | reverse complement strand
GTGCGATCATAGTTGCACTCATTCCGCTGGCGGCGTGTATTTTAATGACAAGGTTCGACCATAAGACCATTGCCGATGTTTCTCCCGCCGCAAGCGAATGGAACGATGAACTGTTTTACTATAAACAGGTTGAGTGCAGCGTTCTTGACGGTACTCCCAACGGATACTTCGGGTACAACGAAAGCAGTGCCCAAAAGCTTTCTTACGGTGCATGGAGCCCGCTCATAATGTCATGGTGGATCCTATTCTCAAAGGCGTTTGGGTTCACGCCTCTATCCATGATAATCGCTAACATCTTAATACTGTCGATTGCCGTGTTCCTGTTCGGAATATTTTCAAACATATCGGAGAACAGGCTTTATTTGCTTGCTCCCATATTTCTTTTGACGACTCCCCTTGCCAGATACATGCTTTCATACATGCCCGAGATATTTATCATTTCCTTTGTTGTTGTGTTTATGGGGCTTGTTGTGGGCTACAGACAAAGCGAGCGTAAGCTTTTACGATTCATATTTATGCTTGTTATCGTCGCCTTTATGACGCTTTTAAGACCTTACATGGCCGTTTTCTTTCTGTTTGCCCTGGCAGTCACAAAAAAGGACGAGATGATAAAGCATCTTATCGTATTTATGAGCATGTTTGTATCCCTCATTCTTTACTTTTTGGTTGAAAAGTATTATACGGCAGAGTATCTCGGCGACGTATATTCTACCGATTGGATCTCGGAGTTTAAAAACTTCGGAATTGTTGCCGGAATCAACAATCTTTTTACAACGCTTCTTCACATGCTCGTCGCCATAGCCCAGAGTTGTTTCGGTGCTCTTAAGAGCGGTTATGCCATCGGTATTTATTTCTTTGTATTTTTGTTCTTCACGCTTATGTTTTTATGTGAATGGGTAAAAAGAAAAAGAAAAAAAGACGAGACATCGGGTCTCGTCCTTGCGATGCTTGGCTGTAATCTTGCGATGCTTGCCGCAATAATCTATATGTATTCGCTTCATGACGGTTTCAGACATCTGTTGATCTTTATAGTGGCGGGGGAACTATTGGCAATCGGTCTTTCCAAAGGAAACTATTCAAAAGAGCTGATAACGGTTCTGGTTCTTTTGGTGTTATTTGTGATAAAAGGAAAAGATCCGGTATATTTTAGACCATACTACGACACCGGACTTACGGGTGTAAGATCGGAAAAGATCGACGGTTTCAATGAAGAACTTAAGGCCCGCATGGTGGCAACCGACGAACTGTCATGGGACAATACCGTGGTAATGGTACTTACGGACTGCGATAAAGAGGCAGATCCCGAAACCGCATCGATGATAAAATGGCAGTACGGTTATTCCATTCCGGAAGGGTTTGCAATTTCTTTGTGTGAAAACGCTTATGTTTTGGATAATCTTGGGAAATTAAAGTCAAAGTATATATATTTACAGACCGGAGGCTCGGTTGAAGAAAAAGTTAAAGGCCGGGCCGAACTCATCGCCTCAAACGAGGACGTGAGTGTCTACAGGTTTAAGGGGAAAAAGTGATCAACGTATTATCCGTAGAAAATATGAGAAAGAGCGATGCCAATACCATCGCTGCCAAAACTTCGGGTGCGGAACTGATGTTAAGAGCCGCTCGCGGAGTTTTTATAGTTTGCAAAGAATCGCCCATCGCCGTTGTATGCGGAACGGGTAACAACGCGGGAGACGGCTATGCCCTCGCCTCGCTTCTTAAAGATGCGGGGAAAGAGGTTTCTTTGTACCTTGTTAAAGAAAAGTTTTCCGATGACGGAAAGTACTATTACGACGAGTGCGTTAAAAAGAACATCGAGATAAGAAAGATCGGTGATACGGATTCATTAAAGGGCTATAAAACGGTTGTCGATTGTCTTCTCGGGACGGGCTTTAAGGGGAACGTTCGCGAAGACATAAAAGATGCGATCGATAAGATAAATGAAAGCGGGGCCTACGTTATTTCCGTTGATATTAACAGCGGTTTAAATGGCGATTCCGGAATGGGAGAGACCTTCGTAAGATCGGATATCACCGTATCCGTAGGGGGTTACAAGCCGGGACATTTCCTTAACATGGCAAAGGATGCCATGAAAGAGAAGATGAACATAAATATCGGAATAGATCCCGTCGACGAACCTTACAGACTTATAGAAGCTACCGAAGTGGCACCCTGTTTTGAGAAAAGACCCAATTATTCAAACAAAGGGACATACGGATATACGGCACTTATAGGCGGAAGTGAGATGTATGGCGGAGCTATCAGGCTTGCCTACATGGCCAATGCGTCGATGCGTTCGGGAGCGGGGGTCGTTAAGGTCGCCGTTCCGAAATCGATAGCTCACGATGTGGCGCCGAACATACTTGAGAGTACGCTTTTTCTTCTTCCCGAAAAGGACGGAAAGATTGCTTTTGATGAGGAAGCGCTTACGGAGCTTACAAAGAATGTGAAGGCAGTGGCGATAGGACCGGGCATAGGGCAGAGCGAAGACGTTAAGAAGACTCTCGAGTTTTTACTTAGCCGTTTTGGCGGAAAACTCGTTATCGATGCCGACGGACTTAATGTGTTGGCTACCATGGGAAGCGATGTCTTAAAGAACGCGAAGTGTAAAACGCTGCTTACGCCTCACATAAAGGAATTTTCTCGGTTGACGGGGAAGGGTACGGAAGAGATACTTTCCAATCCTATTAAGGCTGCTAAGGAATATGCTGCTTCAACCGGCACGGTGCTGTTACTTAAAGGACCCTCCACGATAATAACCGACGGAAATATCGTCAATATAGTCGACAGAGGCTGTGCGGGCATGGCTACTGCCGGAAGCGGAGATGTGCTCACCGGAATACTTTCCGCATTGGTTTCTTACATTGACGACATTCTTATGGCAGCGACCGCAGGTGCTTATATTAATGGGCTGGCGGGCGAACTTGCCGAGAGACAGAAGGGCTCGATATCCATGATCGCAAGCGATACTGTTTCAAACATACACAATGCGATCTTGCTTATTATGAACATATAGAATTTGAGGGTATTATAAAGATCAATCGAGAATAGCTAAACAGAGGGTTAACAGTTTTAATATAATCCAAGCGAAAATACACCGCAGATGGCTGTTTGTGTCAAAATCCGTTCACATAAAAAATAATAAGTAACAGGTGATTTTAAACAAAAAAGTATTTCACTTTTTCGAAGAGGTGTTATAATTCGAGTGTAATCGCTTACATGTGCAGTAGGGGTATTGTACAAAGCGATAAATTATAACATCAAGAAAGGAAGAATGGACATATGGGGCGACGGGTACTTGCCATGCTTTTAAGTATGGTTCTTTTTGTCATTCTATTTGACAATTCAGAAGCAATTCTCAGCTATGCTACTTTCCAAACAGAAGCAGTCAGATCTAATGCAAATATGACGGAGGTTTCTTTGCCGACCGATGCGGGATCCGTATCGGAAGAGCAGTTTGTTGACCCTTTACCTGAAATTATATCGGTAAGCGGAAACGATGTTGAGATGTCGTCACCGACAATCGACGAGGCAGAAGATACGGCCGACAAATCACCTCAAATACCGATTGGTGAAGCAGACGATGCCCAAGACATCCCGGACGCAGAGGATTTTGCTTGCGTGCGGGAGATCGGAGATGTTCGGATCACGATAAATGCTCCCGCAGGCGTTTTTCCTGCAGGCTCACAAGCAACAATAAACGAGCTGACCGATGAAACGACTGTGAACAATATCGAAAATGCGGTCACCGACTTTTTGTCAGGCGATCAGACGATCACTTCAATCAGGGTATTTGACATTACCATATATGACGCTGAAGGGCAGGAGATACAGCCCAATACCGAAAGAGGAAACGTCAGAGTGGTGATCGACAATATAGATACATCGGAAGCCATGGATAATGATGATAAAGACATGGCGGTATTTCATGTCGAGGATTCAATGGAAAGCGTTACATCTGTAAGCGCAACCATTGGTGAAGGAGAAGTAAGTTTTGATGCAACCCGGTTTTCGCCTTATGCGGTGATCTCGATCGACGGAAATCCCGATGACGATCCGGCTATCCTTATTGCTCCCGATGAATTGATCGAGTCAATGAAAGTAAAGATATTAGATCCTTCGAATAAGGAGATTCCGTTTGACGCGGATAACAACGCAAAGATCTCACTTAATGACACGATAAGCGTAAGATATGTTTTTAAAACTCCGATCACGATTCATCCCGTAGAAGGCGGGTATCCCGCTTATGACGGAATTAATATCCGTTCAAAGGCTAAATATGCACTTCCCGGCATTCCCAAAGTATGTTCCTGTCCGGGTGGGTTTGATATTGATGTTACAAACGGCCTGGAATCTCTTGGAACCATTCATTTTGATGAGGACGGGAATGCCGTACTGACCGTTGCCGAATTTCATGATGAACCGGCATTTGCTGAAGACGCGGTGGCAGATCTTGCAAGGACG
>CAMPBP010000153.1 GCA_946639085.1 uncultured Lachnospiraceae bacterium | reverse complement strand
ATGAGTGTGGCATCGCACCCTACAGGAAGCAGGTGCTTGAAGAAACCGCGGCGCGTCAGGGACTTAAACGTGATCTTGAGAACACCGAAAATACCGCAAGAGCAGAGATGAAAAAGAGCATGCTTAAGGCGGAGAACCGGATACTTGAAGACAGAGCCGAACTGTCCCAGACCCTTCACGACAAGCTGGGACACAACATAAACGGTTCGATTTATCAGCTTGAAGCCGGCAAAGTGCTGATGGAAAAAGATCCCGAAAAGGCAAAGTCCATGATACAGGCCGTTATCGATCAGCTTCGCACCGGTATGGATGAGATACGCGCCATTTTAAGAAAAGAGCGTCCCGACAAAAAGCAGATGGCATTACTTCAGCTTTACGAGCTTTGCGAGGACTGCAACAACAAAGGCGTGGAGGCGGAACTGCTTACGGAGGGCGAACTTTCCACCATTCCCGGGGATGTTTGGGAAGTTATACTGGACAACTGTTTCGAGGCCGTTTCAAATGCCATGAAATACGCCCAGTGCAAGCACATAAACATCTCCATAACAGCACTTAACAAAATGATAAGAGTAAACGTAAAAGACGACGGAAAAGGCTGCAAGAACATCGTGGACGGCATGGGTCTTTCCGGCATGCGGCAAAGGATAAGGTCCGTGGGCGGCACCATCGATTTTGAGTCTTTACGGGGATTTAACATAAACATGCTGATACCCATCAACAACGAACAGGCAGGTTAAAATGGAAAAGATAAAAGTTATCATTGCGGACGACAGCGATTTCGTGCGCGACGGAATGAAGATAATACTTGATGTGGACGAGGATTTCGAGGTCATCGGATGCGCGGCCAACGGCCGTGACGCCATAGAACTTGCAAGAAATAACCCTCCCGACGTGTTTTTGATGGACATACAGATGCCCGTTATGGACGGCATTGAGGCCACAAAGCTGATAGTGGAAGAGGGGCTTGGAAAAGTTCTTATACTCACAACCTTCGATGACGACGACCTTGTAAAGCAGGCACTTAAGAGCGGCGCCAACGGTTATCTTATAAAGAATCACACCCCCGATCACTTAAAGCAGATGATCCGCTCGGTCTATACCGGAACCGGCGTAATGGAAGAGAGCATCTTAAAGAACCTGGCTAACAACGCCGTAAACGAAGCGGGTGCATCGGCTTCGGGCTTCGATCCTTCGGGTTACTCGGAGCGCGAGCTTGAGATCATCAAGGCGGTGGCGGAAGGCCTTTCCAACAAGGAGATCGCTCAGAAACTCTTCATCTCGGAAGGAACCGTCAAAAACTATATCACCAACATACTTTCAAAAGAAGACCTTTCCCACAGGACCGCATTGGCGGTATACTATCTTACGGGTAAGAAATAGTTTTCGGAGAATGCAATGAACATACTTATAGTAGAAGACGACAAAGAAATAAACGCACTTTTAAATGAGTTCTTCACCGATAAAGGCTATGAGGCCACTTCTTTATACGACGGCCTCAAAGTGACCGATCATATAGACAAGGCGGATCTTGTTCTTCTTGACTTAATGCTTCCTTACAAGAACGGTGACATGGTGCTTGCAGACATCAGAAAGACCTCCACCGTGCCGGTAATAATCATTTCGGCCAAAGAAACCACTCAGAACAAAATAGATCTTTTACGCCTTGGCGCCGACGATTACATCACCAAGCCCTTCGATATGGAGGAAGTGCTGGCAAGAGTGGAAAGCGCTTTAAGACGCGTTTCCTTCCAATCGGGAGTAAAGGATAAACTTGAGTACAACGGCCTTGTGATCGACACGGCCAACAACACGGCTTCCCTTGACGGCACGGAGCTTTCCCTTACTGCCAAGGAGTTTTCCATTCTGGAGCTCCTCCTTAAGTTTCCGCAGAAAGTTTTCTCAAAGGCAAATCTTTTCGAGACGATCTGGGGCGAGGATTATTTAAGCGAAGACAATTCCCTGAACGTACATATAAGCAACCTTCGAAACAAACTTAAAAACGTAAGCCCCGACAAGGAATTCATCGACACCGTCTGGGGTATCGGATTTAGGTTACACAAACAATCTTAATCATTCTTGAAAGTTTAAAGTCAATCTTTATGATTTCTTTAAACTTTTTTCTTTTGGCTTAAGACTATCTTTATGCCCGCCCTTTATCCTTGGTATTGTAAACGAAACATCCAAGCAAAAAAGGAGAAAGAAAATGGCAGATTACATATTGGAGACAAAAGCGGTTTCCAAAGATTACAAGCAGACACTTGCACTTGATAAAGTAGACCTTAAACTTGAAAAAGGTAAGATATACGGCTTCATAGGACAGAACGGAGCCGGTAAAACAACATTCATCAGACTCGTCACGGGACTTTCCTTTCCCTCCGACGGCGAACTCTTCCTTTGGGGCAAGAGCGGTGAGAAAGACCTTCAGGCACAAAGAAAACGCATCGGCGCCCTGATTGAATCACCTGCTTTGTACGGCAACATGACAGCCGCACAGAACCTCGAAGTTCAGCGCATTCAGCGCGGCATTCCCGACAAATCGGTCATAAATGACATGCTTAAGCTCGTAGGACTTGCCGATACCGGAAGAAAGAAAGTAAGAAACTTCTCTCTTGGTATGAAGCAGCGTCTCGGCATAGCACTTGCGCTTCTTAACAAGCCCGAGTTTTTGATCCTGGACGAGCCCATAAACGGACTCGATCCCGCAGGCATTGTTGAGATAAGAAATCTTTTAAAGACTCTCAACAAGGAATACGGCATGACGATACTTATCTCAAGCCACATCCTTTCGGAACTTTACAACACGGCCACAAACTTCATCTTCATAGATCACGGGCGCATCATCGAGGAGCTCACCCACGAAGAACTTAACGAGAAGTGCAAGCAGTACGTGGAGGTCAAGACCCCCACTCCCGATAAGGCGATACTCGTTCTTTCCGAAGAACTTAAGACTGACAACTATCAGCTTATGCCCGACAAAACCATCAGACTGTTCGAATATCTGGACGATCTTGAAACTGTTGCGACGGCGCTTGCAAAGGCACAGATACTTGTAACGGGACTGTACGTTACAGGGGAGACGCTTGAGAACTATTTTCTTGAAAAGATCGGGGGTAAAGCAGATGCTTAAGATCATTAAAGCGGAGTGCTACAAGCTTTTTCACAGTATATATTTTCCTACGATAGCACTGACCTACCTTTTGCTTTTTACATCAAATCTTTTTGACAGCTACAGAAGAACACAGAACATATTCGAGGCGTCCATAAGAAACATAGCCTTTCCCTACTTTTTGATACTTTCCATGGGAGTATGCTTTTTCGGAACCGACTTCGATCAAAAGACCATCGCGTTCTACATTTCGGCGGGACATAAAAGAAGTGAGATATTCCTCGCAAAAGCCATCGTTTTCATGTTGGCATCATTGTTCATAACCGCGGGAAGCATCTTTGTACACATTTTCGGAAGCATTCCATTTCTCGGACATACGCTTACTGCAGGATATGTGGTAGAAAACATGGTCATCATCGTGCCGGCTCTTCTTTCAATGAGCGCGATTGCGGTACTTATCGGATTTGCGTTCAAAAATGTGGGAGGCACTTTGGGAGCGGGGATCGCAGTCCAGCTTATAGTCGTAGCCGCACTCAATTCAAAAACCAACGCACTGTTTTTTATGAAGTACCTTCCGGTAGGACATTCAGCCCTCATAGTGCTTCATAAACTTGATGAACCCGCAATGAATTACATAACGATAAGCATCATATGGATACTTGTCTGTCTGATGGGCGGCTACCTTTTCTTCAGGCGTGCCGACATGAAATAAAGGAGAAAGAAAATGAGAAATCTTATTAAAGCGGAGCGTTATAAGCTCTTTCACAATTTTGTATACTGGTTACTTCTTGCAGCTTATATCATACTTGGATTCACCGGTACGTCGGGATATGAAGAAGCATATTCTGCAGCAGAGTATGAGACGATCTATGTACATTCATTAAGCGATTTTTTCTGTTCCATGTGCTCGGATCTTTTGCTTGTCATCGTTCCGGTTTCGGCTCTTCTCGCACTTTTTACGGGTCGCGAGTTGTACAAAAGAAACATTTCGGTCATGGTGGCTTCGGGACATGAGAGACTGCACATCCTTATTTCGAAAGCGATCGTCAAGATACCCGCATGTTTTCTTATCGTAATTGCCTATCCGACAGCAGGTACCATCAGAATGATCCCCGTTTTCGGAACCGAAAATATCGCATACGAACTTCTTTTGATCCTAAAGACCATGTTCGAGATATTTGTATGTTCGTCGGTTATTTTTCTTCTTGCCATACTGTTCGCGTTCTTTATCAAAAACGGAATAGTGGCCGGAGTCGCAAATGCGATAGTGACTTTCATATTGACGCTCATGTTCGCAACCTTTGCGGGAATCGGACTCAATTACATGAACATATTTAATCCCTGCTATTACCTGCGTGACATACTCGAT
>CAMPBP010000152.1 GCA_946639085.1 uncultured Lachnospiraceae bacterium | reverse complement strand
ACCGTAATAAACGTTTTTAATCGTCTTGACTTCGCCGTTTATCGTAGTATAAAGTCTGCATCTGTCGGCGGTATTGTACTTATCGCAAAGTTCTGTAACAAAATCCTTAACTTTGTCGTCATATATCTTAATGTTTCCGGATTCGTCTTTTACAAACAATCCGTCATCACCGAGTTCAATAAAACGACTTAATACAAGTGAGTCCACAGGAATTTCTTCATCGCCCATATCGTAAACGATCTTGGTTTTAAGATACTCATCTACGATTTCTTTCTCATAATAAAATGCTTTTTCTTCCTCACTGTATTCATAATCTTTAAGATAATCATCGTTAAGGATTACCGGATCTTCGGTGTAAAGCGATTTCAAAACGCTTTCGTAGACTTTGTCAAAATCCACCTGTTTAACATGATTGTCGATGAGTTCATATCCGTTTTCACCCATGACAAAAAACACATAAGGATCATAGCCGCGGGTATGATCCTTTACAAAAGTCAGGTTATCGATCTGACTGATCAAAGCTTCTTCGTCATAGTAATACAACGGCTCAATTTCAAGCTTTTTAACGCGGTTTTTTGAATTCAGGATCCAAAGATATGGATTCTGACTGTCTTTAATTGTGTTAAGGTACGAAGAAAAATCTATTCTGAAGTCAAATTCATCGGGGAAAATATACTCAATATTTCCGTCGGGACAGTAAACTTCAACAGATCTTGTCTCGTACTCTCCTTTCAGCTCATCGTTGATCTCTTCAACGGATTTGCCGGTACAATATACACCGTTGATCCATGTGTTGAAAGAAAATCCGTTTTCGTAATATTTGGCAAGCCCTACATAAACTATGGCAAAAGACGCCAACAAAAACACGATAAGAGAAGGAATGTAGAAACTCTTATTTGATCTCATTACATGTTACCCGGGAGTCGAAATCATAAACTCCGAAATAGCAAACTAACCTTTTTTGTTGTAATCTTTTTCGTCAAAGACATCACTTAAAGGTTTTCCGCCGGGAACCATGGGGAATACCTTGTCGTCTTCGTCGATAACACATTCGATTATACAAGGTCTCTTATTCTTGATCGCGCTCTTTAAAGCGGGAGCAAACTCTTCTTTCTTAGTTACCTTGTAAGCATCACACCCAAGTCCCTTTGCTACCATGCAAAAATCAACTTTATCGTTCAAAACGGTTTGGGAATAACGTCCGCCGTAGAACAAAGTCTGCCACTGACGAACCATACCGAGAACGTGATTGTTGATAACTATCTCAATGATCGGAATATCAAATCTTGATGCGGTGGCAAGCTCGTTAAGGTTCATTCTGAAACAGCCGTCACCTGCAACATTTATACATACCTTATCGGGATTTGCTACCTGTGCACCTATGCAGGCACCGAGACCGTATCCCATTGTTCCGAGACCGCCCGATGAAAGAAATGTTCTGGGCTTTGTATATTTGTAATACTGAGATGCCCATATCTGGTGCTGACCGACATCGGTAGTGATAATGGCATTTCCTTTTGTAACTTTATCCGTCTCCTCAATAACAAAAGGACAGGTAAGTTTTGATCTGTCGTAATCAAGAGGATATTTTGCTTTTAACTCAGCAATATGTTTCATCCATTCGGGATGACTCTGTTTCTCCAGTTTTTTATTGATATCCTTAAGAGAATCCTTAAGATCGCCAACTACAGAAGCATGGGTTTTGATATTCTTATTGATCTCAGCCGCATCTATATCAAAATGAATGACTTTTGCTCCCTTGGCAAATGAAGAAACATTACCGACTACACGATCTGAGAATCTTGCACCCAAAGCAACCAAAAGATCGCATTCGCTTACGCCGAGATTGGATGTTTTTGTTCCGTGCATACCGATCATACCGGTATAACGATCGTTGTAAGCATCAAATGCGCCTTTGCCCATCAAAGTATCACAAACGGGTGCATCGATAAGTTCGGCAAATTTTGCTACTTCCTTATCGGCACCGCTGATGATGGCACCACCGCCCACATAAATAAACGGTTTTTTTGCTTTCTTTATAAGTTTGATGGCGTTATCGATATCTTCATCGGTGTATTTGTTAACATGCTTGGGAAGTTTTATTTCTTTCTTCTCATAATTGCATTTTGCAGCCGTAACGTCTTTTGTAACATCAACAAGAACGGGACCGGGACGACCGGTCTGAGCGATCTCAAAGGCCTTTCTTAAGGTATCCGCAAGTTTGGTAACGTCTTTTACGATATAACCGTGCTTTGTGATAGGCATGGTCACACCTGCGATATCAACTTCCTGGAAGGTATCTTTTCCAAGCCAGGGTAAAACAACGTTCGCTGTAATGGCAACAAGCGGAATAGAATCCATATACGCCGTGGCAATACCTGTTACAAGGTTTGTTGCGCCGGGACCTGAAGTAGCCATACATACACCGACCTTACCCGAAGATCTGGCATAACCGTCGGCAGCATGCGCAGCTCCCTGCTCGTGACTTGTCAGAATGTGTTTGATCTCACTGTGAGAATATAAAGCATCGTAAACGTTAAGTATCGTTCCTCCGGGATAACCGAAAACGGTATCAACCCCCTGCTCTTTTAAACATTCAACGATTATTTCGGAACCTGTAAGCAGCATTTAGATCACTCCTTCCCCGGTACCTTAAGTACCGCACCCGTTGTAGCACTCGTAACAAGCTCTCTGTATCTTAACAGATAACCTGATTTGATATCTGTTTTCTTCGGTGTCCAGCCAACTTTTCTTGCTTCAAACTCTTCGTCGGAAACCAAAGCTTCAAGCTTATTGTTGTTGATATCGATATGGATCATATCACCTTCCTTAATGAAGGCGATAGGTCCTCCGAGAGCGGCTTCGGGAGAAACATGGCCGATGGAAGCACCTCTTGATGCACCTGAGAAACGACCGTCGGTAATGAGCGCAACGGTGGATCCCAGTCCCATGCCTGCGATAGCGGACGTAGGATTAAGCATCTCACGCATACCGGGACCTCCCTTGGGTCCTTCATATCTAATGACAACAACGTCACCTTCGACTATCTTGCCTCCCTTGATGGCTGCAATAGCATCTTCTTCACAATCAAATACACGGGCCGGACCTGTATGTTCCATCATCTCAGCAACAACGGCGGAACGTTTAACAACACTTCCTTCCGGAGCAATGTTACCCTTAAGTACGGCAATACCGCCGGTCTTACTGTAAGGATTCTCGACTGTTCTGATAACTTCATCGTTTAAGTTGACACATCCCTTTATGTTTTCGCCCATAGTCTTACCGGAAACGGTCATAACATCAAGGTTCAAAAGGTTAAGTTTTGAAAGTTCATTCATAACGGCATATACACCGCCCGCCTCGTTAAGGTCTTCCATATAAGTGGGTCCTGCGGGAGCAAGATGACAAAGATTGGGTGTTTTTGCCGAAAGCTCGTTAGCGATATCAAGATTAAGATCAACACCTGCTTCATGTGCTATAGCCGGAAGGTGAAGCATTGAGTTTGTGGAACATCCGAGAGCCATATCAACTGTCAATGCGTTGTAAAAAGCTTCTTTTGTCATTATGTCTCTGGGACGGATATTTTTATTTACAAGTTCCATTACTTTGTTGCCCGCATGCTTTGCAAGACGTATTCTTTCAGAATAAACAGCAGGAATGGTTCCGTTACCTTTAAGCCCCATACCGATAGCTTCTGTCAAACAGTTCATGGAGTTGGCGGTATACATACCGGAACAAGAGCCGCATGTGGGACAAACATGCTCTTCAAAATAATTAAGTTCATCAAGAGTGATCTTATCTGCGGCATATTCTCCTACAGCCTCGAACATGGAAGAAAGACTTCTCTTCTTTCCGTGAACTTTGCCCGCAAGCATGGGACCACCCGATACAAATACGGTGGGAACATTTACTCTTGCGGCTGCCATTAAAAGGCCGGGAACGTTTTTGTCACAGTTGGGTATCATGACAAGACCGTCAAATTGATGCGCAAGTGCCATACATTCGGTAGAATCGGCAATAAGATCTCTTGTAACAAGAGAATACTTCATTCCGATATGTCCCATTGCTATACCGTCGCAAACAGCGATCGCAGGAAATACCACCGGCATACCGCCTGCCTCGGCAACTCCGAGTTTAACCGCTTCAACAATCTTATCAAGATTCATATGACCGGGAACTATCTCGTTATAGGAAGAAACAATACCGATCATAGGTTTCTTCATTTCTTCTTCGGTAAAACCGAGTGCATTGAACAAACTTCTGTGAGGTGCATGTTCACTGCCACATTTAACATTATCGCTTTTCATAATCCATCCTCCGTTTTATATGTATGAAGCGATTATCTCACCCATTTCGGAGCATTTAACTTTTTTGCATCCGTCGGTATAAATATCGCCTGTTCTGTATCCGTCTTTTAAAGCCCTTTTAACTGCATCTTCAATGGCATCGGCTTCTTTGTTAAGATCCAAAGAAAAAC
>CAMPBP010000151.1 GCA_946639085.1 uncultured Lachnospiraceae bacterium | reverse complement strand
TATGCGGCCGGTTTAAGCGAAATAAAGGCAGATCCCCAGCTTTACCATCGTGTCAACGAAATGAGGGAGAGAAACTACACTCTTCATCAAAGCGACATTGATCCGGGGGAGCTTATGGACCTTATGGACGCATTGACGAATGAGTACGAAGATGTTATAAACAATGAGTCGGTAGCACGGTTTCTCGAAGCCGAGGCAGCAATCTGCCGACTGGTCCAGGAATTCAACTCTATGGTTACGGAAGGATTGGAATTTGACTGATGAACGCTAAGATGATAAGAGATATCATCACCACCGTTTTATCTGCGGTTATCAAGATATTGGTGGCGGTGTGGCTGGTTAATTTCATATATACAAAAGCGGTGGAAGCCTACGATTTCGGATACAGAGTTTTTACCGAACCCGCAATGTCACCAGAACCCGGAAGGGACGTAACGGTTGCCATCACGGAAGGCAAGTCCGACAAAGCTATTGCGGAGACACTTTTTGACAAAGGCCTCACAAGAGACGCAAACCTCGCATATCTTCAGATACTTGCATCGGAATATCGCGAGAAGATCACTCCGGGCGTGTACGAGCTCAACACCTCCATGACCATGGATGAGATCGTTAAGGCTTTAGCCGGCAATTACGTGGAAGAAACAGAGGAAGAAGAATGATAATCGACGAGAGAATGGCGACCTTTATCGATTCTTTTGCGACGCCCGACTCACCCTTTCTTGAAAAACTTGAAAAATACTCGATAGAAACCAATGTGCCGATCATTAGAAAGCCGATGCAGTCACTTATTAAGTTTCTGCTTACGCTCAAAACTCCGGGAAACATACTGGAGGTGGGAACAGCCATTGGTTTTTCGGCTTTATTGATGGCGGAAAATACGCTTCCCGAAACGAAGATCACAACCATCGAAAACTACGAGAAACGTATACCCATCGCCAAAGCCAATATTGAGGAATCGGGGTACAAAGAACGCGTTACGCTAATCGAAGGTGATGCGACAGAGGTACTTAAAACCCTTGAAGGTCCTTACGACTTTATTTTCATGGACGCGGCAAAGGGTCAGTACCTTAATTTCTTTCCCGAGATAATGAGACTGCTTTCCCCTGACGGTGTCCTTCTTTCAGACAATGTCATGCAGGACGGCGACATACTGGAATCAAGATATGCGGTAGAGCGAAGAAACAGAACGATCTATGCGCGCATGCGCGATTATTTATACGAACTTACACACAACGACGAACTTCAGACCGTGATACTTCCCGTTGGCGACGGTGTTACGGTGAGCGTAAGAAAGAAGAATGGATAAGAAGAAACCTGAACTCCTGGTGCCCGCGGGCAGTCTGGATGTTCTCAAAACAGCAGTTACATACGGAGCCGACGCGGTATACATCGGAGGCGAAGCCTTCGGACTCAGAGCCAAGGCAAAGAACTTTACAAAAGAAGAGATGGAAGAGGGCATAAAGTATGCCCACGCCCACGGTAAGAAAGTTCACGTTACAGCCAACATACTCGCTCACGACGAAGACATAAAAGATGCCGACGATTACTTTAAGGAGCTTGATTCTTTTTCCGAAAAGCCCGATGCTTTAATAATCGCCGATCCCGGAATGTTTACCAAGGCAAGAAAGATATGTCCGGACATAGACATTCACATCTCCACTCAGGCAAACAACACAAACTCCGATACCTTCAATTTCTGGTACGGACTGGGTGCGAAACGTGTCGTTTGCGCAAGAGAGCTATCCCTTGAAGAGATCAAAAGAATAAGGGCAAATGTTCCCGCAGATGCCGAGATAGAGTGCTTCATTCACGGAGCGATGTGCATCTCCTATTCGGGAAGATGCCTTCTTTCCAATTACTTTACCGGTCGCGACGCAAATCAGGGCGCATGCACACATCCCTGCCGCTGGAAATATGCGGTAATGGAAGAAAAACGCCCCGGCGAATATCTTCCCGTTTATGAAAACGAGCGGGGTACCTTCATATTTAACTCAAAAGATCTTTGTATGGTGGAACACATCCCGGAACTCGTTGAAGCGGGTATCGACAGTTACAAGATCGAAGGTCGCATGAAAACGGCGCTTTACGTGGCAACCGTCGCAAGAACCTACAGAAGAGCCATCGACGATTACTTTGAATCGGAAGAGAAGTACCGTTCCAACATCGAATGGTACAAAGACGAGATCGCAAAGTGTACATACAGACATTTTTCCACGGGATTTTTCTTCGGAAAGCCAAGTGAAGAGAATCAGGTTTACGATTCAAACACTTACATAAACGAGTACGTTTATCTCGGAACCGTTGAAAAGGCGGATGGAAACAAGGCTTTCATCGAGCAGAAGAACAAATTCCTTACAGGCGACGTTATAGAGATAATGAAGCCCGACGGAAGAAACGTTCCCGTCAAAGTGTTGTCCATAAAAGACGAGGACGGAAATGAGATGGAATCCTGCCCTCACTCAAGACAGAAACTTTGCATCACTTTGTCGGAGCCTGCGGATCAAAACGATATATTGAGAGTTAAGAACAATTTTTGATATTGACCATATATGCTTAATTGGTTAAAATCCACTATAAAAGAGTCGGAAGCGCAAGCTTTCATTTAGGAGAGAACCATGTCGAATGCGGTTAACGTAGAAGAGATTTTCGCGAAAAATGTTTTCACAATCGAGAAGATGAAAGAATATCTTCCCGATGATGTATTCAACGAAGTGATGACCATTCGCAACGAAGGCGGTGAATTACCGTTAAAGACGGCTGACATCGTGGCAAACGCCATGAAAGATTGGGCCGTTTCAAAAGGCGCAACTCACTTCACCCATTGGTTCCAGCCTCTTACAGGTATAACGGCTGAAAAGCACGACGCATTCATTAAGCATCCCGACGAGGAAGGAAGATGCCTTCTGGAGTTTTCGGGAAAAGAGCTCATCAAAGGTGAGTCCGATGCTTCAAGTTTTCCTTCGGGAGGACTTCGTGCCACATTCGAAGCCCGTGGTTATACCGCATGGGATATGTCTTCACCCGCTTTCTTAAAAGAAGACGCCATCGGTATCATTCTTTGTATTCCCACAGCATTTTGTTCATATAAAGGCGAAGCTCTGGACATGAAGACTCCGCTTCTTCGTTCCATGGAAGCGGTTAACACACAAGCACTTCGCTTACTCAGACTTTTCGGAAACAACACGTCCAAAAAGGTAATTCCTTCGGTCGGCGCGGAACAGGAATATTTCCTTGTGGATCGTAAGAACTACTTAAGACGTGAAGATCTTATATTCGCGGGCCGTACCCTTTTCGGTTCTCCCGCTCCCAAAGGACAGGAGCTTGACGACCATTACTACGGCACCATCCGGGAGCGTATCGGTGCATTCATGCACGATCTCAACATCGAGCTTTGGAAGCTTGGCGTAACCGCAAAGACGCAGCACAACGAAGTTGCTCCCGCACAGCACGAGCTTGCTCCGATCTACGAGATCGCAAACATCGCCATGGATCACAATCAGCTCATCATGGAAGTTATGAAAAAGGTTGCCATCCGTCACGATATGGCATGCCTTCTTCACGAGAAGCCTTTTGCAGGTGTTAACGGATCGGGTAAGCACAACAACTGGTCCCTTACAACCGATGACGGTATAAACCTTCTCGATCCCGGCGATTCACCCAACGAAAACTTACAGTTCCTTCTTGTTCTTTCATGTCTCATCAAGGCAGTGGACAAGCATGCGGACCTTCTTCGCCAGAGTGCATCCTGCGTCGGAAACGACGAACGTCTTGGAGGCAACGAAGCACCTCCCTGCATCATGTCCGTATTCCTTGGGGAACAGCTTGAAGACATAGTCAATCAGATAGTAGAGTTTGGTGAAGCAAGCAACCTTAAGGGCAATACCACATTTAAGACCGGTGTTTCCGCTCTTCCCGATTTCGAGATCGACGCTACGGACCGTAACCGTACCTCACCTTTCGCGTTCACCGGCAACAAGTTTGAGTTCAGATCCGTAGGAAGCTCCGATTCCATCGGAAGCCCCAACATAGCAATAAATACTATCGCAGCGGAAGCTTTCTGCGAAGCATGTGACGTGATTGAGAACGCTGCCGACAAAAAGGAAGCCATCCATAACGTCATCACCGAAAACTTCACGAAGCACCAGAGGATCATCTTCAGCGGAGACGGTTATTCGGAAGGCTGGCGCAAAGAAGCCGAGAAACGCGGCCTTAAGAGCATCAACACAATGGTGGATGCCATCGCCACATTAAGTGATGAAAAGACCGTACAGCTCTTTGAAAAGTTCCAGATATTTACAAAAGCAGAGCTTGAATCGAGAGCCGAGATCCTTTACGAAACATATGCCAAGACCATAAACATCGAAGCTCGTACCATGATCGACATGGCATCGCGTCAGATCGTTCCCGCAGTTGCCACATATTCGGGAAGACTTGCCAATACCGTAAACGAGATGATTCAGGCTGGCGTTACTCCCGTGGTTCAGATGGGACTTTTAAACGACGTAAACAAAGAGCTTACAAATCTCGATACAG
>CAMPBP010000150.1 GCA_946639085.1 uncultured Lachnospiraceae bacterium | reverse complement strand
TGTAAACGGGTTCTTCTTTGTCGGGTGAATAGTAAGCGAAATCAAGATACATGAAATCGCCGTCATCCGACGTTGTAAGCTCAAGGCGATAGCCTTCGGGAAGATTTTCCTTTACTTCACTTTCGTGGTCTTTAAAGTTCTTTCCGTACTCGTAGAAGAGCTCCCCCGCATTTTCCGCAAGAAGTACCGCATTGTTTAAGTCTTTCGTATCTCTGCCCACAAGATGGGCTTTAACGAACACTCTTATGCATACCGCCGCCGTAAGGGAGAAGAAGAACATGATGACTATCATTTCCATCAGAAAGAGGGCGGTTCTTGATTTTCTCATAGACCTTCTCTGCCGCCCGAATGCGTATGAACGTAAAGCGAGCTGCTTTCCCCTTTCGTAGTTGTAAATTCAAACTTGTAGAGAGTGTCCGTAACTTTCGTAACACTGTAGTCTTCAAGAGCGATTATCGCGTTACCGTATGCGGGATCGATGTCCTGACCGTAACGGGTAAAGAGTTCACAAAGATTGCCTTCATGATAATAAAGGTAAGTACAGTAAGTAATGTTATCTATCTCTTCGAGCATGAGTATCGCGTTCTCACCGTTAAAGTCACCGACGGTAACGTTGCCGTTTTCATCGGCCCTGTGAATACGGTTAAACAGATATGTGCCCGCAGTTCGCGAATCGTAGTTGTTGTCCATATCGTCGACGATATTCTGGTAGACTCCGGCACCCGTGCCCGTAAGCATGAGAACGGAAATTGCGAACACTACAAACAAAGTGATCACAAACAATATGTCGACTGAATGCTTTCTCTGCTTATCCAAGTTAAGGTTCCTTTCTTATCACGGTGACATCGGGGAAGATGTTGGAGCCGATGGCCTGATAGTCTACAAAAAAGAGATCTTTATCGTAAGTAAGTCCGTAATGTTCGGTAAGGTATGAAAGGCTGGGAGGGTACGTTCCTTCGACACAATAGCAGTTGACGATGCTCTTGTTAACAGCATTTTCCAAAGCCGCCTGCTGACGGTCGGTGGTTGATTCGGAGATGCCTGCCACCGCGAACATGAAAACAAAGATCAGCACAAAGAAAATGATGATCGAGATGCTTCCGGGATTTATTCTGTTTTTAAGCGATCTGTCTACTCCGTAGTTAAAACGCGCCATGTTAAACCTTTCTTATCCGATGTTGGACAAAATTCCCATAAGAGGTAATATAACCGACAAAAGAATGAGACCTACGATAACCGAAAGAATGATTACCAAAGTAGGTTCGATGACCGAGATTATCTCGTTCATTTTCTTCTCACTTCTTACGCTGTATTCGTCGGCGATCCTGTTCATAACTTCATCGCCCTGACCGCTTCTGAAACCTACGTCGATGAGGCGGTTGTTAAGGTTTGAAAAGAATCCCGCTTCCTTGATGGCTTCGGGGAAACTTGCCTGTTCTTTAATCGACTCTTTGCACACATCGATCCTTGCCTGGGTCTTTTTGTGCTCAACCAGTTCTTTTACCATATCGAGGCCTTTGTATGTATCAAGACCTGCTCTTAAAACAAGGGACATACCGCTTGCAAAACGCTCAATCGCCACATCCTCGTAAAATCTCTTGGTAAGGAAGAACCATGCAAGGAATTTCATTCCCGACTTCTTGCCTGCGCTTGTCTTTGAAAAGAATATGTAAAGACCAAGGCAGATCACAAGGAAGATTATTATTCCGAGACTGTATGTGTTAAGTCCGTTACCCATCTTAAGCAGTGAAGAAGCAAATCCCGTCATTTCCGAACCAAGCTGTATAAATACCTGGTTAAAGATGGGAAGTACTTTTGTGATGAGCACGAGTATTACGACTACCATCATGAAGATCATTACCACCGGGTATGTGATGGCACTTCGAATGCTTTCTTTTATGCTCACTTCTCTTTCGTAGTATTGGGCAAGTGAATTAAGTATGTCATCGGTGGAACCGGACTGTTCACCAAGCCTTATGGTATTTAAAACGTAAGGCGGAAAGACCCCGGTCTTTTCCATCGCTTCGTACAATGAATCGCCCTGGCTGATGGATTCGTTCAAAGTTAAAAGAAGTGCTCTGGCTCCTTCGTCTTTGGTATCAGAAAGGAGTATCCTTATGCTCTCGAGAGGCGTTATCGCCGCATGGGTGAGCATTGCAAACTGCGAGCAGAATGCAGCGAGTTCTTCACTTGATAATTTTCTTTGCTTTGCCATTTTTTCTTTCTCCCGGTTTAATAAGCGTACTTGACGGAGTAGTTTGTTCCGTCGCCGATGAAACTCTTAAGTGATTTATCCGACATGTTTGAACCGAAGGTAGGATCCACCAGGGACCATTCTTTGCCGTTAAACTGGATGATTCCGTTAAGCCAGCCCACGTCTTCGACGTAGATGCTTATCCATGCGTGATATACCATATCCTCGCCGACATAACCGACTTCAAGTTTTGTGGGTATCTGTTGGGAACGAAGCATCGTACACATGACTGCGGCATAATCAAGGCAGATTCCTTTGCCTGTGGTCAGAGTCGAATCCACGTCGCTTAAATATCCGCTGGGAACGGTCTCGGCTTTATCGTAATCATAAGTGATGTTTGCGGTTATATAATCGTATATGTTGGTGATGACACCGATCTCGTCATAGCAGCCCGTTGCAAGTTCTGCGCCTTTTGCCACCGTTTTCTTTGTGGAGTCAAAAGAAACGTACTGGTTGGGATGAAGATAAGGGCCGAATTCGGAAATCTGATCGAAGGTGTAGGTTCCGCCGAATACGAGAGAGTATTTGGAATCAATGATGTTTTCGGCTACGTTTACAGTATATTCTCCGGAGCCTGCGCTTAAGGGGAACGGAACATAGCCGTTGTTTAAATTGTATGTGTATGTGACCTGATCGGGCCCCGTGATCTGAAGTTTAACCTTAACACAGTCGCCCAGATAGTTGACCATTATATAACCGTCGGAATAGTTGGAATAATCGATCTCGACATATTCGTTTCCGTCAACGAGAGTGCCCGGAGTGTCGCATGTAAGACATACGGGTGTTGGATCGCGAAGAGGTTTGTCGGGATCTACGTTAGAAGTGGTGGGAACGTTTGAATCTTCCGAGATGGAAACCGGCGTTGTTTTTACCGGCGGATTGTCGTCAACAGGCATGGGGGGAGCGCTGTTGCATGCCGTAAGCATAATTACGGCACCCAAAAACACAGAAAGATATGCTTTTTTGCGCAAGGTTCTCTCCATAGTGATACAGATCCTTAAATCCTATTGTCCGTCGATCAGAAGTTGAAGTGCTCTTCCGTCCGTAGAATATAAGTATATATTATAAGAATTACCGTCAAATTTAAAGACTGCGGTATTGTCTCTTATCCCTTTGAGGGTGGGATGATAAACCGTATCGCCGTTTGTCGCTACCATATATGATTGTTCTTTGTCAATGGAAGCATTTTCAACAGTTATATAGAGATATCCGTCTTCGACATGATGCTCTTTTATATTAAATTCCCTGTTACCGATCTTCGATACCGAAGCAAAGGTATGAAACAGCAGGATAAGCAAAACCAATATAGGGATCGATTTTACCGTAATTGCAAATATTCTGTTTGAAAGGAGCTTCAAATACCACTGTTTTACTCTGATCCTCCAAGGAATATGTACGGGTTTGGCATCTATGGCTTTCATTATATTGTCCAATGTTCTGGATTCACGTTTCATTTCTTTACTCATACTCATAATATCACCTTACTGCTACGCCAAACTCAAGGCGCAATTTTTCAACCGCATTGTTGATGTGTCTTTTGACGGTACTTTTTGATAGCCCCGTCATCTCGGCGATATCGTCTATCTTTTTATTCTTAAAATATCTGAGAGTTATAAATTGTCTGTCAGGGGGGGAAAGTTTATCAAGAGCGTCGTTTAAGCGAGAATATTCATCGTTGTTCGCAACGGTTTCTTCGGGATTGGAAAAACTGTCCGTTCCCACAACTTCGCTTAAGAGTTCCGAATTAACATCGGTGTCTTCGCCCTTTCTTTTCTTGTCGAGGTCATAGCACACTCTGAAACTGATCTGGTTGAGCCATGCAACGAAAAGTGAAGGATCATTAAGTTTTTGGATATTTTTGTACGCCAGAATGTAGATTTCCTGAACGGCGTCCTCTGCCAAAAACTCATCCCTAAGATAGCGACCGGTGTACGCAAAGACTTTGTCGCACGTCATGGAATAAAGCTCCGCAAACGCGCTTTGATCACCGTTCAGAACCTTTACTACAAGTCCGGCTATGTATTCATGCCGGTTATCCATATTAAATTCCCCTTTTGTGTGAGTGACATCAATAACACTCAAATGAGATTATATACTAATCAAATTTTAATTACAACCCCGAAACCCGCATATTTACGGGGTTTTTCATAACAATATTTTGATAATGAATAATATTATTTTTCAAAAAATGAACCGTTTTTTTATTTCGGGGTGTCTTATATGGTTGTAGGAGATAACAATGGACACGATGATGAATATGTTAAGTCCCGCTGTTTTGTGGATTAATTCCAAGATCGTG
>CAMPBP010000149.1 GCA_946639085.1 uncultured Lachnospiraceae bacterium | reverse complement strand
CATTGACTTTGTAGCTTTGCTGGTTGCTCCGACTACCAATACGACTACGGTTACCAATACGATTGCACTGATAAGTAACGTGATCTTGGTACTGAGCCTTGAAAAAATAGACAATCCTTTGTCTTTCCCCTGGTTGGCTTTTTCCTTAGCCTTAGGTTTCTTTTCTGCCATAATTAGCGACCCTCCGTATATGTGGTTATACCCACTTGATTTTTGCCGACATACGCCCTGTTCAAATACCCCGGTCGGCTTTAACCCTGTACCACACACACTCCATCGGAAATACCGATTTTAAGAACGCCCATTTATAATGCTTTGTAGATGCGCTTATTTCGCGGACGTTCAAAGTCAAATCCGATAAATGTATTATAACACCGATATTTTACCTTGTATATATTGTACAATTATTAACCAAAATCTGTTTAATTGAATTTTCTTTCGTAAATTTTCGTTGTTTTATTTGACAATTGTTTCAACGCCCTATTTCTCCTACGGCTCGGGACATTTAAACATCCTTCTTTGAACGGGATAACGCTCCGATGAACTAGTTCACAACCTTTGATATCTTTTTGTTGACAGTTAAATATCTAAATGCTAATATATTTCTCGCAGTGCTGATGTGGCTCAGTCGGTAGAGCGTCGCCTTGGTAAGGCGGAGGTCACGGGTCCGATTCCCGTCATCAGCTTGAAAATAAAGGACATGGTTCATACGAACCATGTCCTTTTTATTTTCAGCGTGATGACGGGAATCGGACTCGTAGAGAATGGCAGATTGCGCAGCAATCTATGAGCCCGCTTGGCTCATTGCATTCCTGCCCATATATGCAACCTGCTCAAGCAAGCAGTAAAAATTTATTCTCTCTCCTGCTCATTTCCCCATACTGCAAAACCAGGCAGTAATCGGAGCGTTTTCTTTCTGCCTATATTCTTTAAATTGAAAATCGAGCAGTACAATTGTGCTCTCTTATTCTTCCTAAATATGGAAAATGATATTTTAAGCAGGAATCTGCTTGATGATTGTTCTGCTCAAAAGGCAGAATATGCCATCTGAGCAGGACTGTGACTAAAAATGTTCTGCCCCAAATGAAAATATGGGTGATCAGGCAGTAATTTGCCTCCTTTTTATCTCTTTTTCCTTCTTATCCGCAGCAAACCATAATACCAGTGATGCTATCAGCCAGACAGCTCGATAAACATTGGTTGCCAAACTTCCGGGGAAGCTGTCGAATAAAGCGTTCCAATCGTAAATTGCACCGATTGAATCAATAAAGGTATGATACAGAGCGCAGGCAATAACACTTTTTGTGGCTTTATATATTGCTGCCAGTGCGAACGCCCAGATAAAGATCGTTATTGCAAATCCTACTACACTGTCGCCGTAATGATTTGATGTCGGGTCTATGAACACCGGAAAATGCCAAACGCACCAAATGGCTGCGGTTACAAGGACCGAAAATGGGAAGGGCATTCTTTTGTCCAGTTCGGGCTGTAAAAGTCCTCGCCAACCGGTTTCTTCCGCAATACCTACAAATGGTGTCATGACGATCATGCCCAGGATGAATCTGTACCATGGGAAGCCGTTGGGTGTTCCGAACAATATTGCGTATACAAGAGCAAACAAGCAAAAACCGCCCGTGATCAAAAATGTTTTCAGCTTATCTTCCGTTCGGAAAATATCTTGGAATAACTTCTTAATACCAATCTTCTCTATAAATACGTAAATGATCAAAACAGCGACAAACGGTGTCGGGGTGGAGAAAAACAAGCCTATAAGTGCATACAGAAAGTAACCGGCGGTCATTTTTCCCGTTTCGCTGTATGCTATCGAATACGGAAGCAGCCATACATTGAGCGTAACATAGCAGAACGCGGACAATGCAATAACTAAGATCAGATACCACCATAATCTGTTTATATGAAGTTTTCTCGTTTTTGATGTTTCTGTACTATCCATATGACAATTCTCCGTGGTCTGTTATCCCATCACTTCCCCAAAATATTCTTTATATCCTTTTCTATAACTTATTTATACAGATCTCTTACGCACACATCATCTATAAGCACTCCGCCTTCTTTCGATCCGTCAAATGTGATCGTTATGGCGTTGACTTTTGAATAATTAAAGGATGAATCCCCCGAGAACATGTCTTTTGTAAGTATGACTCTCTGACGCTCATGTTTGAACGTGCAGCCTCCGAATATAGCTTCAAGTTTTGTCATAATAACGCCGAGCGAAGAATATACGGTTGTGGGGTTTTCAACGCTTACCTTATTTGCGTTTTCGTCGAAGAGTTCCACCTTATACCAAAATGCATCAACGTTTTCTTCGTCTTCACTGCTGTCCGCCATTGCGAAGGAAATGTTTTTTTCGTTAAAGTCGGTTGTTGGAATCGTGAACTTAACTATAGGTGAGGAGTCTTCTTTCCAGTTAGCGTCAAGCAGATACTCCTGATCCGTCGAACTGCCGCCGTAATTATATACACGCTCCTTAAAGCAGTCCACACCGTAACACGTTACCTTACAGCCTTCTTTATCGCCTTTTACAATGTCGGTATCTTTGTCAAAAGAAAACAGTGTCTCACATTCGGAATCTATATAATCAGTTATGTAAACCGTCTTCGGAAGGTGCTTTTTATACTTATCGTTGTTATAAAAAATGTCCGAATATGTATCATCGCCCAAAAGAGTCTTATCAAGAAATGCTCTTATATAGACTTTCGCAATCTCCTGCTGCTCTTCGGCCTCTATAAAGTGAGCCGTATTCAAAAACCACTTAACACAATCCGACCAGTCATAGCGTCCCCACTGAGTGTTGAACTGTCCGTGGTTTGCGCCCATGAGATAAACGTATGATTTAAAGCAATCTTTGTGGCCGGTGAAAGTTACATTGTTGTATTGTTTCTCTCCCATCATCGAGCTCACATCCTGATCGTTCGCGCCGTGAAGAAGAAGATAGTTAACATCTTCTATCTTTACCGCATGGTCGGCCGGCATATACTGATCGCATACCGGTGCTATGGCGATGACACCCGAGATGTTGAAATGATAGTTGAATCTGTTGTTTCCGTTATCGGGACATGCGTCAAGATCGTTGAAAAGGTACGCGGTGGATACGCATTCTCCGCCTCTTGAGTGGCCTGCGATAACTATCTTGTCGGGATCTATAAGTTCATAAGCCAGGCTGTTTTCTTTCTCCCGCTCTTTAAGAAGCGCTTTGATATTTTCAAGTACCATAAGTGCTCTTGCATCATTTTCATTGCCGAGTCCGTTAACAATGTTCTCGTCTATGGAAACCACAACGTATCCGTTGGAAGCAAGATACTCTGCGAGATAATCGTATCCGAGATATGAAGGAACATCGTAATCATGATTGCCGTGAACGATGAACAGTGCGGGACAGTTCTTCTTTCCCGAAGGGTACCAGATGCGTCCCGCGATGGGTGCTTCGGAAAGCTCGTTTCTGAAAAATCTGTCCATGATAAATTTGGTAATGCCTTCTCTTTCTGCATAAGACGACATATCAACGGTTTCGGTCACTATATCTTCGTCTTCGTCGGGACCGTAATCGAATGTCATTACGGCATATTTGCCCTCGCCTTTGTATTCCTCAAATCCCGGGATCTCTTCTGCGGATTCAAAATCTTTTTCGCCCTGAGCTACATATTTTTCAACGGTGTCCGGTCCGAAATCGTCGTTGGTCATAAGTATCACAAATGCGACTATACCGACAAAAGAAATGAGTGCGCAAAGATATCCGAAAACCTGCTTAAACCTAAGGGTCTTGTAAAAGCCCCAGATCACTCTGGCAAAAAGATCGAATACAAGCGTTGCCGCAAAAGATATGAGTAACGGAAGCGGGACTGAATTTGCCTGACCGGCAAATACCATGCACATTCCGATCATGATCCAGGCAACAAGGAAATATATCCTGGATCTTTTTACCTTGGCAATAAGAAGCCTGATCACAAGGATCGCAAGCTCCGTTCCCGCAACGACGATAACCGCGGTGCCAAGCATAACGACAGGTTTAAAGATTATCTTATTTAATTCGTTTGTAAAAAAATTATATGTAAAAACGGTGGTGAGAAGTGCCAGCGTTACTATGGCAAGTGGTCTTCCGGCCGTGAGGAGCTCCGAAGGTCCTTTTAGTACCTTCTTAAACCACTCTCTCGTCTTCTTAAAAATTGTACATATCTTTGAGAACAATTTCTTCATTATCATTCACAACTCATCCCGGTAATTAAACCGGGATGTATCCTCTTAAAAAATGTTTATCAGTCAAATTGAATTTTGATGGAACCGCTTGTTGTGGTTACGTCCATTGACTTGGAACCGTTTCTTGAATCGGTAAGGTTGTTGCTGCCCGAAGAAGTCTTTGAAATAATGCTGTAATCGTCTTCCGAGCCTATGAGGGTTCCGCTTACAGAACCGCTTGTGGCTGACAAGGAAATGTCTTTACCGACTTCAAGTGCGTCAAAATGAATGCCACCCGATGAATTCTTTGCTTCGAGAGAGCCTTCTGCTTTGACATCGTTAAGACGAATGCTTCCCGAATGGCACTTAAGTGTAAGATCGTTACACTTAACTTTCTCAAGTTTTACACTGCCGCT
>CAMPBP010000148.1 GCA_946639085.1 uncultured Lachnospiraceae bacterium | reverse complement strand
GTATCGAGATGTTCAGAAAGCTTCTTGACGAGGCACAGGCTGGTGATAACATCGGAGCACTCCTTCGTGGTATCAACAGAACCGACATCGAGCGTGGTCAGGTTGTAGCTAAGCCCGGCACCGTTACTTGCCACAGAAAGTTTACCGCTCAGGTATACGTTCTTAACAAGGACGAAGGTGGACGTCACACTCCTTTCTTCAACAACTATCGTCCTCAGTTCTACTTCAGAACAACCGACGTAACAGGCGTTTGCAACCTTCCTCAGGGTACTGAGATGTGCATGCCCGGTGATAACGTAGAAATGACCATCGAACTCATTCACCCCATCGCTATGGAGCAGGGTCTTACCTTCGCTATCCGTGAAGGTGGTAGAACAGTTGGTTCAGGCCGTGTTGCTACTGTAATCGAATAGAGCGACTAGCTACAAGCCAAGCACAGCTATACAAAAATTATTCCCCAAGGCAAGTTTACTTGCCCTTGGGGATTTTTTTGTATGGCTGTATTTGGCGCCAGCCACGCGATAGTTATTGAAATCGCGAAGAGATTTCAATAACGCTCGCTTGGCTTGTAGCGTAGCCCACCCTGCGCCCGCCATCTTTACCATTCTTCTTTGAACGGGATAACGCTCCGATGAACTAGTTCACGATTCTCGCAGGCTTCGCCTGCCCTGCTCGGAGGAGCGACTCCTTCGCAGGGAGAATCGGAACGGATTTCATCTACGCTAAGACCATCCCTGAAAGGTTCAAAGGAAGAATGGTATAGTTGGCGGGCGCAATATTACGTCTTTTTAATCTATATTCCTGCCTGACAGGTTTCTTTATGCATTTAAGCAGGGTAGATATGGACACTATTCCTGCTTGTTCGATTGATTATTCGATTTGAGCAGGGTATCAAAGGATCTCGTTCCTGCCTAACAATTCGATTTATATATCTAAGCAGAACATAATAGAATATTGTTCCTGCTCATTTTTCCACTTCTCAAAAAAGGGCAGGATAATGGTCTACAGATTACTGCTCAAAATGAATTAAGGCGAAAAAGAGCAGAATGACGGGCATTTTTTTCCTGCTCAAAAGTAGGAAGAAGAAAAACAAGCAGAAAAATGTTGACAAACCAAATTAGATTGTGTACAATTCAATTACAAACAAGTTAAGCGCTATTTAATTGAACACAATCAAATAGGAGGTTTCAACATGAACTTATATGATTTTAAAGTTATGACACGTAAAGGCGAAGAAGTATCACTTGATGAGTACAAAGGAAAAGTTGTCTTGGTGGTAAATACGGCTACAGGCTGCGGATTTACTCCTCAGTATACCGATCTTCAGAAAATATATGACGAACTTCACGACGAAGGACTTGAGATACTTGATTTCCCTTGCAACCAGTTCGCAAATCAGGCACCCGGAGACGATGAGGAAATCCACACTTTCTGTACCGGACGCTTCGGCATTAAGTTCCCTCAGTTTGCAAAAGTCGATGTAAACGGCGAAAATGCGATACCGCTTTACAAGTGGATCACGGAAAATACAACCTTCGAAGGATTTGACGGACCTGCGAAGCTGCTTCTTTCTCCCGTTGTGAAAAAGATGGACAAGGATTACAAAGAAAACGGCAACATTAAGTGGAACTTCACGAAGATCCTGATCGGAAGAGACGGCGAGATAGTGGGACGCTTCGAGCCCACCGCCTCCATGGACAAGTTAAGAGAGACCATCAGGAAGGAACTTGCAAAATAATGGCAGACAAATACGATGCTTTAAAACTTGAGAACCAGCTTTGTTTTCTGCTCTATGCATGCGCCAAAGAAGTGGTGAAGCGCTACAAGCCGTTTCTTGATGAGATCGATCTGACCTACACGCAGTACATAGCCATGATGGTAATGTGGGACAAAGAAACCTTAAACGTCAAGGAACTTGGCGAATATCTTTTTCTTGATTCCGGAACTCTGACCCCGCTACTTAAGACCCTCGAGAAAAAAGGTTTTGTTTCAAGAGAGCGCTCGAAAGAAGATGAACGTAACCTCGTTGTAAAGGTCACCGACAAGGGAATGAAGTTAAGAGACAAAGCTATCGACATTCCCACAAAGATGGCGGGCTGCATTAAAATAGACCCCAAAGATGCGAAGGAACTTTACACGCTCTTGCACAAGATTCTTGGTGAGTTTTAGTTAACCGATCGGACATGTAAAACATGTCCGATTTTTTTGTTGACAAGAGACAAGAATCGTGTTTAAATAACATCGTTACGTAACAACGTTATCTAAATGCGGAGAAAAGATGAAGGCAGATACCGATTACGCAAAAAGAGAGTTGCTTATAAAGGCAGCCAAAGAAGAGTTCATGGAGAAGGGATACAACAAAGCGTCCCTCAGAAATATATGCGCAAAGGCCGGGGTTACCACCGGGGCCTTGTATTTCTTTTTTGAGAATAAAGAGGATCTTTACGAGGAGATCGTAGGCGGTCCGAGAAAAGAATTGGCCGAACTTATCAAAAGGCACATGGAGGAAGATAAAGAGTCGGCAAAGACCGTAACGATTTTTGATGATATGTTTTTGGATCATTCGGAAGAAGCGGATATGTTCGTTGAGTGCATATACAAAAACTACGACAGCTTTATCCTTATGCTTACAAAAGGAAAAGAGGGCGAACTTGAGAGGTGGACAGATTATTTTGTGAAGCTGATCGAGAAGACTTCCACTGACATGATGATGGAAATACCGGCCTTTAAAGCAGATCCGTTCATGACACACTGGGTATCGCACACGATAGTGGATTCTTTTATTCACGTAATGCTTCATGAGAGCAAAGAAGCGGAAGCAAAAAAGCAGATCCGAAAGATACTCAATTTCATTGTAAAGGGATGGGCATCGGTAGTATTAAACGATAAATGATCATATTATCCCGTTTTTGATTCGAGAAAGCACCTCGATTTGGGAACGGGATTTTAGATAACAAATACATAACATCGTTATGTAAAAGTAAAAAGAAAGAGGAAGAAAACAATGTACTTGGAGATCAACAATGTGAAGAAGAGCTATGGCCAGGGCGGAAGCTATATTGAGGTATTAAAGGGAGTTACCACCGGAGTGGAAAAAGGACAGATGTGCGTTATTCAGGGAACTTCGGGAAGCGGAAAATCAACACTTCTAAACTGCATCGGCGGTCTTGATAACATGGACTCAGGTTCGATCAAAGTTGATAACACCGAGATATTCGGTATGAAGACCAAACTTCTTTCCGAATACAGAAGAGATAATCTGGGTTTCATTTTCCAGTTTTACAATCTGGTTCCCAATCTTACGGTAAGAGAAAATATTCAGGTTTGCCAATATCTGTCAAAGCATCCCCTGAATATGGACGATCTTTTGGCGACACTGGGATTAACAGAACACCAGAATAAATTTCCGTCGCAGCTATCCGGCGGTCAGCAGCAAAGATGTGCGATAGCAAGAGCGCTCATCAAAAATCCGAAGCTTTTGCTTTGCGACGAGCCCACGGGTGCGCTGGATTCCAACACATCAAGAGACATACTCATCTTGCTTGAAGAGATAAATAAAAAATACGGGACAACCATGGTCATCGTTACCCACAACAACTCCATCAAAAACATGGTCCACAAAGTTATCTATTTAAAAGACGGCCTTGTTAAGAGCGAATACGAAAACGAGAATCGCATTCCTGCGGCAGAACTGGAGGATTTATAAGTCATGAGAAAGATCTTGTTAAAACGTATTCCCAGAGAACTGAAAGATAATCTCTTCCGTTATCTGTCCCTTTTTCTTCTTACCGTGTTCAGCCTTTTCATCGTCATTTCGATAGTGGACGCTTCGGAAAGGATCATCGTGAGTACAAAAGAAAATCAGGCGGCTTCCCTTCTCGAGGACGGCCAGTTTACCGTCTTTACCAAACTGACGGATGAGCAATTCAAAGAAATAGAGGACAAGGGCGTTACCCTCGAAGCCCATTTTTCTTTCGATGCGCTTCTTGAAAACAAAACGACTTTAAGAATTTTTGCACAAAGAAAAAACATCGACCTCGTTACGCTTGACGAGGGCCGTATGCCCGAAACGACGGATGAGATCGTAATCGAGAAAAGATATGCGGCATGCAACAACATAAAACTCGGGGATTTTGTCCGCATAGGCGACGAAAAGATGACTGTTACCGGTATCGGAAGCAGCGTGGATTACGATGCCCCTTACAGAAAACTTTCCGATGTTTCCATCGACAGCCGCTCTTTCGGAACGGCGTTCGTAACGGATGAAGGATACGAAAGACTTTTAAAAAACGGTGTCGGCGGAACGCAAGATCTGACTTATGCCTTCCGGCTTAACGGTTCCATGACCGGAAACGAACTAAAGGACCTGATAAGAGACTTTCCCTTCGACTACAAGAAAGTGGAGGACAATTATTATCAGGAACTTCTTTCGGACACCTACGGAAAGAAAGATGAGATCACCGACGGTATCAACGATCTTGTGGACGGCGTTGAAGAATTAAAAGACGGCGTGGACGAGCTTAAAGACGGTACCGAAGAATTAAAAGACGGAATGGAGGAACTCTCCGACGGCGGCGAAGAACTGTATGACGGTACAAAGAAACTTTACGACGGTACGAAAGA
>CAMPBP010000147.1 GCA_946639085.1 uncultured Lachnospiraceae bacterium | reverse complement strand
AAGCTCCGTTACCTTGTCCGCGCCTGCTTTTACGCTTTTCTCGCCAAGCATTGCCCTTACGCAGTTCGCTCTTTCAAAGTCTTTCTTCCCCATACCGTAACCGATGTTTGACACCGTCATTTCCGGCATGTAATCAAATCTGTCGACAAAATATTTGATCAAAGCGGCTCCCGTGGGGGTACAAAGTTCTCCTTCAATCTTACCGCCGTATGTAGGAATGCCTTTCAATATATAAGCCGTGGCAGGTGCGGGAACGGGAAGTATGCCGTGGGCACATTTAACTGTTCCGTATCCCACATGAACGGGTGAAGCGACCACTTCACTCGGAGCAAGCTCGCTCATCAAATAGCATACTGCTGCAACGTCCGCAACGGCGTCCATCGTACCCACTTCATGAAAATGTATATCCGTGATGGGAACACCGTGAACATCGCTCTCCGCCTCGGCTATTAGATTAAATACGTTTAACACGTCTTCTTTGACCTTGTCCGTAAGGTTTAAATGGTCTTTAACGATATGCTCAATATCTTTTATGCCGTGATGCTCGTGAGTATGGGAATGATCATGATCATGATGATGCTCGTGATTGTGATGGTGGTCATGTTCATGAACGTGTTCTTCCTCCCCATCTACAAAAACAGACATATGGGTTCCTCCGATGCCGCATTTGGATGCTTTTTCTGCAACATACTTTATGTTTGTAAATCCAAGTGCATTAAGCTTCGCAGTTTCCTTTTCGGTGTCGGGAAACAGTTCAAGCAAAGCGGCTGTAAGCATATCCCCTGCAGCGCCCATGCCAAGATCCAAATATAATACGCTCATCTCTTAACCTCCATATGATTGATCATGCTTGCAAGATATCCCGCCCCGAATCCGTTATCGATATTTACCACCGATACTCCCGAAGCGCAGGAATTGAGCATAGACAAAAGTGCCGACAATCCGTTAAAGGATGCACCGTATCCGACGCTTGTGGGAACCGCGATCACAGGGCAGTCCGCCAGACCTCCGATAACGCTTGCCAGTGCCCCTTCCATGCCTGCGATGGCAATTATGACACTCGCATTCATTATCTCCTCTTTGTGGGACAAAAGCCTGTGAAGGCCTGCTACGCCCACATCATAGAGTCTTACCACATCGTTTTTGAAAAACTCAGCGGTCTTTGCGGCCTCTTCTGCCACCGGGATATCACTTGTCCCGCCTGTTGCTACAACAATAGTTCCTATTCCGTCTGCGAGAATTTTTCCGCCCAGAACAGCCACTCTCGAAGCCTCATCGTATGCAATATCATGATGCTTTTTGATGACATCGGCTGATTCTTTTGAGAGTCTGGTGATGAGTACTCTCTTTTCGCCGTTGGCAAGCATCGTATCAAGAATCTTTATGATCTGCTCGCTTGTTTTACCGGCGCCGTAAATGACTTCGGCCTGGCCCTGAGTGAACTTCCTGTGCAGATCCACCTTGGCAAATCCGATGTCTTCGTACGGATCGGTCTTAAGTTTAAGCAATGCATCATCCACGCTCATGCTGCCGTCTTTAACGGCCTGTAATATATCTTTTACTTCTGTTTTCATACTCTGATCCTTTTTGGGATTGTTTTCACTCAAGCAACTCCCATATCCCCTGTACGCTTCTTAACTTATTGCGGTCGATTCGCGTGGGCTGAATGTCATATCCGAGATCTTCGAACTTTGAAAACAATTCAATCATGGCATACGAATCCAGAATTCCGCTCTCGATAAGATCGATGTCGTCATCAGCCGGCAGTTTTGTATCGCACACTTCGCTTAAGAGTCTTAGAATATCCTCTTTTGTCACACGTTTTACACCTTTCTCAAGCTTTCCCGCCTTCGACTAACAACAAACATCATTGGCGGATTTCATCTTCGGGAATGTACGCATGATCGTACATGACCTTGGAATGATTATCCAGAATAAGTTCCTTTTTTAGCACTTCTCCCGTTTCTTTGTCAATCACGTTTCTGAAAACTTTGGAAATCCTATAATAGTCTTCACCTTCTTTACGGTAATGATGATCTTCCTCGACAAGCCTATATTTATACAAAAAGGGGGCTTCGCTTCTGAGTTCTCCCATGAGTTCACCCTCTTTTGTCCATACAAGTATCTGAACCGCTTTGTCCGTATCGTTTTTAAACCGATAGTCAAGGCTGTTGTAACATACCGAAGTACCTGTACCAAAAGGAACTCGTCTTCGTTCATCAGGAAAAAGAGCATCTGAATGATGGTGAAGCTCAGTTACCTTAAGCGGGCTGTTCAAAATAAGCCAGTGTATCATGTTGGCCATCTGGCACAGTCCACCGCCGTACCCCGAACTTAAACCGTGTCTGCTAATAACCAGTCCTTCTTTGTAGCCGTGTCTTTTATCCGTCGGACCGACAATATGCCAAAAAGAAAAAGTTTCGCCCGGATATATCACCGTGCCGTTTATCTTCTTACAGGCAAGTTCTATGTTAGTAACCTTATTTTCCTGTAATCCTATATCCACTCCGAGTAGTCTTCTTACTATCACCGATCCATGACTTTTGACGATGAACGGAAGTGGTTTATCAAGACGTCTTTTAGCTATTTTGTCTTTGGAAAAAATATTCCTGATATGCCTTTTTATTATTTCCTTCCTAAGTGAAATCTCATAAGTAAAAGGTGATATCTCACAAAAAAGTCTTCTTCTCAATTTAGTCTATACCCTGCCCAATGTTTACATCAAAACACATAAATGCCCGTAATAACGGCTTTTATTGAAGATATTATAACATAAGCCTTTATTTGTTTGCATTATAAGAATGTTTCTTGGGGCACTCTATCTTCTAAAAAAAAACCGTGACGGTTCGTCACGGTTTGCGAAACTTATTTCTATACCAAATGCACTCTCCTGACTTCCGCTCCGAAAGGACAAAGGGAAAGCTTTGCTATCTTGAAGAACTGCATTCCGAAAGGAATACCCACAACGGTTATGCAAAGAATACATCCCAGGAGCAGGTTCGCAAGGGCAAGTTCAAGACCGCTTACGAAAAACCAGATAACGTTCAATAGAAACGATACCGGTCCGCCTTCATATGTAACTTCCTTTCCGAAAGGATCGAGCGAAATACTCGCCAGTTTAAAACACTGCATTCCGACCGGAAGTCCCACAATCGTAATGCTCCAAAGCAATCCCGCGAGAAGCCATCCCAAAGCACTTAAGAAGCCTCCGCAGATCATCCAAATCAAATTTCCTGCCAATCTCATTTTCTTCTCTCCTTAAGCAAAACATTTTTCTTACAATAAACGTTTTAACATTCGAGGATTAATCAATCTTTAGTGTAAGATTAAAAACAGATTAAAACTATGCATTCTGCTTCGCGACAGTTTTTCTTCGGATAAAATCTTCGCATCTTTTTATGATAAGCGCCGAAGAAAGCCCCAGAACAAATACAACAAGTGTAAAAAGCGCGATGTTTTTTATGTAATACAGGCTTCGCATCTTGCCTTCAAATGCATAACAAAACAGTTCTGCATAAAGGCCGTGAATAAGATAAAACTCAAGTGTTATCCTGGCCATCATGTCAAGGAATCTGTTGCCGATCTTTATCTTCAATCCGATCATAAATAACGTAAACACAACGGATGATGATAAAAGTATCTCGCCCAAAAGGCACATGAGTCTTCTTAATACCTTCAGGGAAGCATCGAACAACTCACCGTAATACGAGAAGTATCCTTTGGCAAATTCGCTGAATGCATATGTTATGGGTATCATAAAAATGCCGAGTATAAGATAAGCGGCATAATATTTTTTAATATGTGAAAGTATTTTTTCTTCGTGACGGGCAAAGAATATCCCGACTACGAATAGATGGACAGAGTTGTACCACCACTCTCCCCTCATCCACCAGTCGTTATGATCGATTGACGCTCCAAGGATCTGATAAGCGATCGTAAACAGCAAAACCGCCAAAACCGCGGTTTTTTCGCTCTTTATGTAACGAAATGCACAATAAAAACAAAGGTAAAAGAATGGGATCACGATAACGTACCAGTTGTATGGGTTGCACAGTTTAAGACCCGTAACGTACCACAAAAGTTTGGCTCCCTTTATCTTTTCACCAATAGCGAATCGAACACCCAGATATATGAATGAGACCGCATACGAAAGAACAACAATGGGGACTATCCTTTTACGAATGAATCGATTTTCCAGATATCCTTCCTTGTTTTTGAAGCTCTTATATAGGCCGTATCCCGAGCAAAAAGTAAACAAAGACACCAATATAAAACCGATTGGTACAAAGAAACCGAGTCCCGGCACACAATACCTCTTATCTATCCACGAAGCACTCGTCTTTTGCCCGCAATGATGCAGCATTATGCAGATAGCGGCGAAACCCTGAATCGCCTTCATCTGAGAAAGAGAAAAAGCTTCTTCGTTATAATCTTTCTTTTTACTTATCTTGCAGTTCCATAGCAAAGAAAACAAAAGCAGAGGGTAAACCAGATATATCATAAATATGACATCCCTAACCTTTTACAAAAATATTAAAAAAACCATAGCCAGCTCAGGCCAAAGAAGTATATCGTCAAACATTCCTTCGGCGTATTCTCGTTAAGTTCCTCGAACTTCCGGCGCATGGTGGGG
>CAMPBP010000146.1 GCA_946639085.1 uncultured Lachnospiraceae bacterium | reverse complement strand
TGTCCTGGTCTTTTGGATCGCCCGAATTGTTAAGGCCTCCGTAGCAGACCTTTTCTTCGCCCCACACACCGTCAACAAACTTTGTGTCTTCAGGTGTTTTGGATGTAAAGCCTTTTATATTGCCTTTTGCGTCCCGCTCTTCTTCAATAAGATCGTCAAGGGCCGCCCTGTATTCTCCTATGGGAATATGCATAAAGAAAATGCACTTAAGATATTCATCTTTCGAAAGGCCTTCTTTTTTTGAGAAGTCCTTTATCGTATCTGCAGCCCACTTTATCTCGGAATCGTGAAGGGTATCATATCTTCCGAATACCGTACTTATAAAATGAGTGTTTATATAAGCGTTCGTATCAATGAGCATTATAAGCTTTGTGATCTTGCCGGAAGTATTCTTCAATACTATGCATTGATTTGAAACGCTGGAAACGGTATCGGCATCAGGGTCAGTAAACTCTTCATTGAAGATACAGTATTTAAACTTATCCTTCATATAAAGGTCTGCGATTTCCTGACGATCCGCAAGATCGAAAGCTTCAGTATCATGATTTCCGAATACGGTAGTGAAATATACTTTCTCGTGCTCGAATATCTCGATGACCGTTCTTGCGGCAGCCCTGTTGTTCACGGTGCCGCCGCCGTTAAAACCTATCTTGGGAAGACAATAGGTATTGTCTCCTCCCAGCACCACAAGATCGGGCTTTTCGGCTCTTAACATCGTGATCACTTCGTAAACGGTCTTCTTATCGTTTTTGTAAGATTTTATGCCGCCGCCGATATGAATGTCGGTTATGTGCATTATCTTAAGATCACCGTCCGTGGTGAAAGTATAATGTCCGTCTTCAAAAACCGGAACGAGTCTTGAATCATCGTATTCCACCGCATCAAAGGAACGGATGTAGTGCCTTAGCATAACGGCGCTAACCATATTGGCGATGGTCATTATCACAAAAAGCGCAGCTATTACTGCAAGGAATACAACGAAACCTTTTTTCTTTTTGCCTTTCTGCTTTATCTCTTCACTCATCTTTTAACCCCCAAAAGCACAAAAACATTGTTATTTTGTAAGATTATTGTACCACTTTGCGGTATTTTGTTCAAAATCCACGTTTATTATGCTCATGCCGTCGATCGTCTCAAATGTGTACATTCCCTCGACAGGAATTGCCATGGATTCCGAATCGTATCCTCTTGCAAGGGCCAACGAAAGGATAAAGCTTAAGCAGTCCATTTCGTCCATGTCGGTCCTAAGTTTTGGAAGAACGGACTCGGCAAGGTCGTTTAGTTCCTTTAAACTCATGTCCTTAACCTTATCAAGCGACATCGTAAGAATGGTTCTCTGCCTTGCGGTTCGTCCGAAATCCGTGCCCACATATCTTACTCTCGCGTACGCCAGTGCCTGATTTCCGTTTAAGTGATAAACGCCGTCCTCTTCCGGCAGTCTGTCCTTCGTGGCGCCATCACCGAAGTCTTCGCTCTGAGTTGTCACGTAAGAATTCATATGAACGATCTCATCTGCGGAAAGTTCCACATCGAGCCCTCCCACTGCGTCCACAAAATCTTTGATCACAAAGAAATTGATGACTATTGTGTTGTCTATGGGAATGCCGAAATTCTCGTAAACAGTGTCTTTTAAAAGTTCCGTTCCCCCAAAAGCATAGGCCGCATTCAGTCTGTTATGACCGTTGTCGGGAATGGATACGTAAATATCACGCAAAAGCGAGGTCATTAATATCTTCTTTGTTTTTCTGTCGACGCTTAAAAGTATCATGGCGTCGGAACGTCCCGAATAATCGTCTTCTCTCGTATCCACGCCGACTATCAACACGTTGCGGATACCGTCCATATCCATATCAAAAGAAAAGTCCGGTGCATTCACTCCGTCTTTGTTTTCTTCCTTTGCATCCGCTTTTATATCTTCGCTGTCATCCGAATAAAGATCGTCGACGCTTGGAAGCTCTTTCGGAATGTTTTCCAGAACGTTTTCTTTCTCCTTAACCGCTTTATGGGTCTCCATCATGTTGTAATAATGCTTAAACACCAAGAATCCGACTATCAAAGCCAGTATGAGTAAACTTAAAAGAACCGAGATAAAACTGATCCCGGTCCTTTCGTTATCTTTGTCTTTTCTGCTCATTTTATCTCCAAGGTAAATGCCGCCCGTAAGACCTGTGAGACAATCTATCTTCCGACTCTTGCCAGTGCCTGCTTGTAAGTTCTCGGATCGAGGTCGTACTTGTATAAAGCCTGGGAAAGGAAATACGAAGCAACATATCCCAAAACAAGAAACGCAACTGCAATGAGCACTGTCGATACGGCATTTAAGTTATACAATTTTCCAAAGAACGCAAATTTTTCAAGGCGATTGAATATAAAGCTCTGTCCTGCGAAAGTTATCACAAACGCGGGAAGGAATACAAACAGTGACAGGATAAAAGATCTGTATGCTATGACACTGTATACCTGAAGCACAAATACCAAAAACGCCACAAATATAATGCCACATAAAGCTTGCTTTATCAACTCTTCCGAAGGCTCAGAAAATAAATATATTCTTAAAAATCTTATGGTAATGAAGAGTCCGAAGGTAGCGGTCATGAAAAGGAAGTTGTATGTCACAGGTATTGTCGTCTGAAGTTTGAACTTGTACGGTGATGAAGAAATGTACAAAGAAACCGTTGACGTAACAAGAAGCTGTGCGAAGTAAATGGGGCAAAGCACCATGTAAAGTCCGCCCAAATTGTCCATTGACTGTGTAGCAAAGCATTCCATTACGATTCCCAGTCCCGTGAATACAAAGAACAGGGCTATAAGAGACTTGCTCTGAATACCGTATTTAAATAACTTAAAACCAAGTTTGAGATCGTTGATCATCATATCCTCCGAAAAAAATCAATTGTTTATTATTTAATGTAAGTCCGCAAGTTTATAAACGTAAGTTTTGCCTGCAAGATATGCATGCAATACGGAAATTCCTATGCCGATCAGTGCAAATACCGATGAAATGATCAGCATGAAAAATGTAAGATCGCCTTCGGCAAACATAAATGCCACAGAAGGGATGATCACTATTACCGATAACGGTATCATGATCAAATATGCAATGAGCATGGATATCTGAAACGTAACACATGATAACCTTGTAACAAGCTGCATGAGTGTCAGTGCGAGATATGAGCCGAACAACGCTGCGGTGGTTAAGAATAATCTCTGCGGTGTTATCTCATCGGCAAATATCAATGTGGGTATCAGGATCACGAACAGCCTTATAAAGTGAGCCATTCTGTCCGAGGTTACTGCCTTTACGAGAAGTTCTTTTCCTTTGAAAGCGCAAAGGACGCTTTCGGGAATGTTGCCCTTCTTACTGAGTATTCCTCCGAACTGGAAGAAATCCATAACTCCGGCTACCGCAACATATGCCATCGTACATACCGTAAACGGTAATATTAACATTGATTCGTCTCTTGCAAACAATATCGAGATAACGGCGAACACGATCGTAAGAGAATTTAAAATGATCTTGTTCGATCTCGAAATATATGCTTTGTAAGTACTGTATAATCTCATCGCACGCCTCTCATTTCACTCTCGAATTGTTCTTCATTACCGCTACGCTTATCTGGAAAAGCGAAGCTGTTTCGGTGGTAATGTCAAGGCCTGCGAGTTTTTCAAGGTTCTCTGCAAGGCAGATTCCTTCAAAACCGTATTTACTCTCTGTCATGGTATAAAGAACACTCTTCGCTTTAGCGGCATCTTCGGGCTCACCCTGGCGGGCCTGATCACGGAAGACATCTGCCGGAAGGCCTGGGAAGAAGAGAAGCACCGCGAAACGCCAGCGAAATGAAGATCGGAAACATCGACTTGGGAGAAAGGCCCGTGCTGCTGGGGCCGATGGAGGACGTGACGGACGGTTCTTTCCGCGGGCTGTGCCGCGAGCAGGGCGCCGCCGTCGTCTACACCGAGTTCATCCCGGCGGAAGGGCTCATCCGCGACGCCGTCAAGGCTTACGACAAGATGAAGACCTTCCCCGAGGAAGCGCCCATCGGCATCCAGATCTACGGCAGCGACCCCGACGCGATGGTGCGGGCCGCGCAGATGGCCGACCACGCCGCCGAACTCGTGGGCGGGCACGGGGCCGACCTCATCGACATCAATTTCGGCTGCCCGGTGAGCAAGATCGCCGCCCGGGGCGCGGGGTCGGGGATGATGCGGTATCCCGACAAGATGGTCGACATCACCCGTCGCATCGTCGAGGCCGTCGGCAAGCCCGTCACCGTGAAGACACGCCTGGGCTGGGACGACCGCAGCAAGATCATCGTGGAACTGGCCGAGCGCCTGCAGGACTGCGGCATCGCCGCCTTGACGATCCACGGCCGGACGCGCTGCCAGATGTACCGCGGCGAGGCGGACTGGACCCTCATCGGAGCCGTCAAGGAGAATCCGCGCATGCGGATCCCCATCATCGGGAACGGCGACATCACTTCCCCGCAGAAGGCCCGCGAGGCGTTCGACCGCTATGGGGTGGACGGGATCATGGTTGCCCGCGCGTCCTTCGGCCATCCGTGGATCTTCAACGAAATCAATCACTTCCTGAAGACAGGAGAAGAGCTGCCGCCGCTCCGCATCCCGGAACGCGTGGCCCTTGCCA
>CAMPBP010000145.1 GCA_946639085.1 uncultured Lachnospiraceae bacterium | reverse complement strand
TAAATACATTCCCTGGCTTGAATCAAAGAGCGGAGAGAGCGTATCGAAGGTTTACAGTGACAACAATCTGGCAAATACATCCGTACCGTTTCCCGTTTACGATTCAACGCTTCTTTCGTTTGTGAATGAAGCGAATGCGACAAGTCTCATGGACAAAAATTATGTATATGTTTATTCTCATCATTTCATAAGAGATGTCGAAGATGAGAAGAAAGCGATAGATGAAGCCGGTGTTAAGGATGGTGATGTACTTTGCGGAATACTTTCCAAGTACATATTGTCCGGCATGGTCAAAGGAAACGTTTGGTCTTTGGGGGTGACCGAAGGAATCTATTTGAGAGTACTCAAGAAGATGAAGAGTCTGCTTGAGATATGGGACGCACCACTGGCGTAGGAGGAATTGAAATGAGTGACAAAGCGGCACGAAAAAAACAGTTTATTCTCGATACCGCAAAAAAGGTTTTTTCCGAAAAAGGATATAAAGACGTCACGATGAAAGACATCGTGGAAGCTTGTGAGATCAGCCGAGGCGGTCTCTATATTTACTTTGAAAGTACCGAACAGATATTTAAAGCGATCATCGACGCAGAATCCGCTGCGGGGGATGATGTTTTTTCGCGCACCCGTAAGGATGCGACGGCAGGTGACATTCTTGCCATCTTCTTAAAAGAGCAGAAGAAAGAGCTTCTTTTAAAGAAGGACAATTTAAGTGTTGCCATGTATGAGTACCTTTTTGTCAAGCACGCCAACGGCGAATCCTGCAAAGACGAAAAGGCTAAGTTCGATGCTGCGGTGGAGGTGCTCACCCATCTTATAGAGAACGGCACCGAAAATGACGAGTTTTACTGTGAAGATCCAAATGGTGCGGCGCGCAATATCATGTATGTGATAGAAGGTCTTAAGATCGCCGCAAGCACCTACGGCATAACCGAAGAAGATATCGACAACGAGCTGTTGTTTATCATGAGCGGCCTGTTATCGGGTGAAGAATAGCAAGAAATCCGAAGATCATTCTTCGGATTTACTTATGTAATGCAATATCGAGTCTTTTGACCGATTTGATCAATATATTGAGAGTGAAAGGAGCACCATTTCAAAATGGGCAATGTACGCAGAATTTACGTAGAAAAGAAACAGCCTTTTGCGGTTAAAGCAAAAGAGTTCAAAGAGGAGATCGCAGGATTTTTGGGCATCACATCCGTATCCGATGTAAGAGTTCTTATAAGATACGATGTGGAAAATATTTCGGATGAAGTTTTCAAGCTTGCCGCGACCACCGTTTTCAGCGAGCCTCCGGTAGATGACATATATTACGAAGATCTTAAGCTTAACGCAGGGGATAGAGTGTTCTCGGTAGAGTTCTTACCCGGACAGTTCGATCAGAGAGCAGACTCAGCCGTTCAGTGTATACAGTTCTTAAAAGAAGATGAGAATCCCGTCATAAAGACAGCCGTTACTTATGTCATAAGCGGTAATGTAACAGACGACGAGTTCGACCGCATTAAGAAGAATGCCATCAACCCCGTTGATTCAAGAGAGACCGGACTTGAGAAGCCCGATACCCTCGTAACAGAATTTGCGGAGCCCGATGACGTTATCATATTCGACGGCTTTAAGGATATGCCCGAAGACAGATTAAAGGAGCTTTACAAGTCACTGGGACTTGCCATGACCTTTAAGGATTTCCTTCATATCCAGAATTACTTTAAAAACGAAGAAGACAGAGATCCTTCCATGACCGAGATAAGAGTTCTCGATACTTACTGGTCGGATCACTGCAGGCATACCACTTTCTCCACAGAACTTACAAAGGTCGAGTTCGAAGACGGATTTTTCAAAACTCCCATCGAGACTTCATACCAGAGCTATCTTGATACGAGAGCAGAGATATTTAAAGACCGTCCCGACAAGTTCGTATGTCTTATGGACCTTGCTCTCATCGCAATGAGAAAGCTTAAAAAAGACGGAAAACTGGAGGATATGGAAAAGTCCGACGAGATCAACGCATGCTCCATCGTAGTTCCCGTTGAGGTTAACGGAGTCGAAGAGGAATGGCTGGTAAGTTTTAAGAACGAAACTCACAACCATCCTACCGAGATCGAACCCTTCGGTGGTGCCGCAACCTGTCTTGGCGGTGCAATAAGAGATCCCCTTTCGGGAAGATCTTACGTATATCAGGCAATGCGTATTACCGGTGCGGCAGATCCGACTGTTCCGGTCAATGAAACATTAAAAGGTAAATTAAGTCAGAAGAAGCTTGTAAAAGGAGCCGCTGCGGGTTATTCGTCTTACGGTAACCAGATCGGACTTGCAACAGGCTATGTAAAAGAAATATATCATCCCGATTACGTTGCAAAGAGAATGGAGATCGGTGCCGTTATGGGTGCCGCTCCCAGAAGGAACGTAATAAGAGAGACTTCCGATCCCGGAGATATCATCATACTCCTTGGCGGACGTACGGGACGTGACGGTTGCGGCGGTGCTACCGGTTCGTCGAAAGTACATACCGAGGCATCCATCGAAACCTGCGGTGCCGAGGTTCAGAAGGGTAACGCTCCCACAGAACGTAAGATACAGCGTCTTTTCAGACGTCCCGAAGTTACCAAACTTATCAAGAAGTGTAACGACTTCGGTGCAGGCGGTGTATCCGTTGCCATCGGTGAGCTTGCAGACGGTCTTACCGTAAATCTTGACCTTGTACCCAAGAAGTATGCAGGTCTTGACGGAACCGAGCTTGCAATCTCCGAATCTCAGGAAAGAATGGCTGTTGTGGTAGATCCCAAAGATGCGGACATCTTCCTTGAATATGCCGCTCAGGAAAACCTTGAAGCAGTTAAGGTTGCTACGGTAACAAAAGAGCCCAGACTGGTGCTTAACTGGAGAGGCAAGAAGATCGTAGATCTTTCAAGAGCCTTCCTTGATACAAACGGTGCTCATCAGGAAACTTCGGTTTATGTTGAGATGCCCGATGAAAACGACAACTACTTTGACAAGATAGCAATAAAAGAAGTTGAGGAAGCACTGGAGAAAGAAAGCTTTTCCGATGCATTGAAGGCTTCATTAAAGGATCTCAACGAATGTTCTCAGAAGGGCCTTGTTGAGATGTTCGACTCATCCATCGGTGCAGGTACGGTGACGATGCCTTACGGCGGTGTTACACAGCTTACCGAGACTCAGACGATGATCGCAAAGCTTCCCGTACTCGAAGGAAAGTGCGATGCGGTTACCATGATGAGCTACGGCTTCGATCCTTTCCTTTCAAAGTGGTCACCTTATCACGGTGCCGTATATGCAGTTCTTTCTTCAATGTCAAAGATCGCAGCTTCCGGCGGTGATGTTAACAAGATAAGATTTACGTTCCAGGAATACTTCAGACGAATGACGGAAGATCCGAAGCGATGGAGCCAGCCTTTCGCAGCACTTCTCGGTGCTTACGATGCGCAGATCGGTTTTGGCCTTCCTTCCATCGGCGGTAAGGATTCCATGTCCGGAACATTTAACGATATAGACGTTCCTCCCACACTTGTTTCTTTTGCTGTAGATGTGGCAAAAGAAAACGATGTGGTAACTCCCGAACTTAAAGAAGCGGGAGACGTTCTTGTAAGATTCTCGATCGAACGTGCCGAATACGATATGCCCAACTACGAGAGTACCCTTGATATGTTTGACGAAGTACACAGACTTATCAAAGAAGGCAGAGTTAAAGCTGCTTATACCCTCGATGCAAAGGGTATCGCGGTAAGCGTTGCAAAGATGGCATTCGGTAACAGACTCGGTGTCAGATTTAACGATGAACTGGATCTTGAAGAACTCTTCGAGAACAACATCGGCGATATCGTACTTGAAATGACAAAGGCAGATGCCGATGCCATCGAGATCGATCATGACTTTATCGGTGTGGTTAATTCCGACGGATGCTTCTCATATAAGAATGAGACCGTTACCGGAGCCGAAGCGCTTGATACATGGAAGAAGCCCCTTGAGAAGATATTCCCCACAAAGGCATACAAGGGTACGGAAAAACTTGAGGACAAGCTTTACAGAGCGGATTCGGTATATGTCTGCAAGAATAAAGTCGCACGCCCCACGGTATTTATCCCGGTATTCCCGGGTACCAACTGTGAGTACGACAGCTTAAAGGCATTCGAAAGAGCCGGTGCAGATGTAAAGGTAAGAGTATTTAAGAATTTAAGCGCCGAAGACATAAGAGAATCGGTTGACGCTTTCGCAAGCGATATCAACTCCGCTCAGATAATCATGTTCCCCGGCGGTTTCTCTGCAGGTGACGAACCCGACGGAAGTGCCAAGTTCTTTGCAACCGCATTTAAGAACGAAAAGATCAAAGAAGAAGTTATGAAGCTTCTAAACGAGCGTGACGGTCTTGCTCTTGGTATCTGTAACGGATTCCAGGCACTTATCAAACTCGGACTTGTTCCTTACGGTGAGATAATAAGCCAGACATCCGATTCACCTACACTTACCTTCAACACCATCAACCGTCACATCTCGAAGATGGCTTATATCAAGGTTTGCTCCAATAAGTCTCCTTGGCTTATGAAAGCAGAACTTGGAAAAACATACGTTAACCCCGCATCACACGGCGAAGGCCGTTTCGTTGCAAACAAAGAGTGGCTTGACAATCTCTTTGCCAACGGACAGGTT
>CAMPBP010000144.1 GCA_946639085.1 uncultured Lachnospiraceae bacterium | reverse complement strand
GGGGAATATCCGCGGAAGGGAAGTAAAATCCCATATTTCCGACCATGCTTAACAATACAATGATGACACCGCCGATGATGAGGTACTTCTTTAACTTTTCGGGATCACTCAAAGCCACAGGAACCTGATTACCAAGCTCAGCAGACTGCGCCTCTTCTTTTCCGGGAAATGCAAACCATACACATACAACCGAAAGAACTGCAAAGACAAAGTATAATATCCATACGGAATTACCGAATAAGAACGTTCTCTTCACCGGTAAAGATACCAGGAACGAAGCAATGGACGAAACCGCTCCGGCTCCGCCGAAGAGAAGTCCGCGTCTTTGCTTTACGCCATCTGCCAGTGCGGTTAAGTAGTAGCCAAAAAGCATGCCTGTCAGGACGGAAGCCGCAAGCCCCAAGCCCATCACGAGCGGAACGCTGTCGGTCACTACGGATAAAAGGCTTAAAATGTACCAAAGTCCTATGCAGAGGATAAAGTTTTCTTTACGCAGGACGACATCTGGCCTTTTTTTAATGCCGAAAGAAAAGATCAGCATGCCGATGATATGGATCAGGTAGACCAGAACTTCCGCAATAAAATCAGTGCCCTTTGAAGGATACAAAGACGCAATCTTATAATACCAGCTGATAAAAGCGGTGGATGTCACCAGAATTGTTAAGGACATCATGAAAAAAACAAGGATGAAATTGTCTCTCTCATTCGTACGATTCATAAATATACGTTATCACCGTTAATCACAGAGCGTCAAGAAAAATAAAATAACGGGTAGGTGGTTAAAAAGCGCCATTTTACGGCATTTTTTAGACTACCTACCCGCAAACTACCTGCGGCCCTTCTTTCACAAAGGGTCGATATTTAATTCAAATAAGACTAATAATATATCTTCTGATTGGGATAAATCAGGTTAGGATTCTTAATATCCTTATTAAGTGCCAACAGGTTTTTAACCGTAGTCTTAAGCTGTCTTGCGATCTTGCTTAAGTTGTCGCCTCTCTTAACAATATAGACTCTTTCGGTATTCGTCTGTACGGTGCCCTTGTTGTCAACTATGTTTCCGTCGGCATCAACATATACTTCCTTTTCAACGTAGTAAACGATCTTCTGATTAACAAATATCAGGTTGATATTCTTAATGTTGGGATTCCATTTGTGAAGAAACGAAACTGTGGTGCCAAGTTTTCTTGCGATCTTAAACATCGTATCGCCTCTGACAACGGTGTATTCCATCTTAACCGACATCTTCTTCTTTACAAGCGTTTGCTCGGAAGAACCACCATCGTTACCCGAGTCATTCGAAGGCTGTGTAGTATTCGAAGTATTTGTCTGCTTTGAATCGGACGTGTCATCCTTAGGCGGAACCGGTACCGTAGCTTCGGAAATGGCGAAGATACCGCCTTCATAATCGGCTACATACACCTTGACCGTCTGGCCTGCCGAAAGCGTTGTGCTGACCGTTCCCGAGAACTTACCGTCAAGTACGGGCATTGAATACATATCAAGGATGTTTGTACCGGTCTCGTCTCGAACCTGCACCATTACGGAAGTGGCACTTGTGGAACCGCTTACGGTAACGCCCGATGCTGCTGCGCTCGTACTGTCTACCGTTACCGCCTCACCGGCAGCAAAGCCTGTAAGAGGGATGAGCATCCATATGCCAAGTGCAATGAGTCCTGTTAAGATCAGGTTTGTAATTCGGGACAAATTTGTAGATATTCTTTCTTTGTACATATCTGTCATAACCTCCCTCCTAATGGAACCATTTGATCAGGCCGTCCCAATAAACGCCTTCGCCTGAGCCTGCCTGCGTGCCGCCGTAGGTGGTGGCATCGTTGTAACCTGCGTTGAGTACGGTCGCGTTAAATGCGCCTTCAGAATAGTATTGTTCTACAATATTGTCCGTCCAAACACCATTATTGTCCTTAACTTTAGAAGGAGCAAATCCGATTATGAAAGAGGTTGTTTCAACGGCCGAGGCGGTCGCAGCGAGATGACCGTTAAATCCACGTGAGGGATCTGACGACGATAATATCCTCGAAGTTCCGTTTTGGAAACGAAGATTCAATAATACTTCGCTTCCGGCTCCCGTCGTATGATCGATCGACGGATGATAATATGTCGCGTAAACAAGTATCTGCTCGCCGGCATTGTAGTTGTAAGTGAACTGACATTCCTGACCGAGTTTGCAATCGTATCGGATCTCACCTGTATGAACGCCGTCTCCCTGATCATATAAATATATGAACTGGATCACGAGACCAACACGCACTATTGTGAGGTTTTCTTTGTACCCGTTTGTATAATTGATCGTAACGGGAACCGTGTCATAGAAATTGGAAGCAAAAGTCACCTTTACTTTTCCGTCTATCACACCGCCGATGGTAACGCCGTCCGCAAGTGTAGGATCGGCAAGGGTTACCGATTGGATCTCTCTTACGCCTACGCCCGTTACACTGTTTGCAAGAGGTTCAATATAAACTGCCGTATCGCCGATGTATACTCTGGCCTCGGCTCCTTCGCCTGTCCTCCAGACGTAGTCCTCGGAAAGAGCGTTCAATCCAAGACCGTCGTGTCTCAAGGGTTCTCCCTCACTGTGGATGACTACATAAGTCTCGGAAGACTGCATTATTCGGCATACAGAACCCCAATTATTTGCCCCGAGATCCAGATACATTACAACAATCTCAAAAGCACACAGCCCGTCGGAGTTTCTTACAGACATTTCCGATCCGTTTCCGCCGGCTTTAACATGCGAATAATCGGAAATATCTGAATATATTACGCATGACATTTCTTCGTTACCCGCTTCATTTGAGAACGCTATATCATCCTGGTGGGCTATTCTCGAATAAAATGTGGAACCGGTTCCGTTATCGGAATTAAAGTCGGTACATACCAGATATTCTTGATCACTTGTGAGCGTGTATACCGGAATGGTGGAAATAACATCCGATCCGTCTTCCTGATCCACACCCCAGTTGATCGTGTAATTGCGTACTACTCTTGTTTCGCTCGTGCCGTTATTAAGAGTGACGTTTACCGTAGATGCTGTGTCCGCAGCTTCGATCTTACCGATCAGATCATTAGCGTCGCCGATTCCAAAACTCTCATACATTGAAACTGCTATGAATCGGTTGTACAGTTCCTCTGCCAGAAGGGCTTTTGTAGCGTCTATTGAAGCAGCGTTATAGCCGTAGAGATAATCATCGACCACACTCATTATCTCTTTACGACCGCTGTCGGCATAACCTACGGCAAGGTGAAGATCGTGAGGATAATTATCCTGATCGGAAGGATTTACAAATGTATATTTAAGAGTCTTTCCCGCATCCTCTAAGACAACTTGATCTGTGATATCAATCGCATAATTATCAATTGCGTCATTCCATCCGATCCCTGCTGCCAAAAAGACCTTATCAGTATTGCTCAAAGTAACCTTAATGGTTACCGGATCGGGGTTAATACTTTGATCCGGATCTCCGATAGGGTCCCAATTCTGATCATCTATCAGGAAACCTATTGCTGCGGGATCGGTGCCCTGCCAACCAACGTCTTTGCTTAATTCCTGCGTGCAATTCGAATCGCTCCAAGCGGTCACAGCATATTCATCGGCATAATCACCAAGCTCCACGTAAAAGCCACGAGGCTCCGGGCCCGGATCGTCTACAAAGATTGCCCATTTAGCTTCATCTTCCAAATAGATAAAAACCGTTTCATCGGTAAATCCTGTAAGCGGCTCCGTGATCGAAGGATCAGCATCGTAAAGAGTGACCGAATTGGGCTTATTGGCAAACGAACCAAGTAACATCTTGGCATCCGCTGCGGGGGTAATGTTTCCCGAAAGTCTGCCGCCTCCGATAATATTCAGCGAAGCTCCGCCTGCAAGTGAAATATTTGCAGTAAGCGTAGCCGATGACGCCTGGTCTGTACTGATCTCCACTATTCCGCCATCTTCTATCGCAATTGAATCTATGGCAAAATCCGTATCAAGGATATTCAATCCACAGCCTCCCGGGACCGTGATATCATTTCCACTAACGGAATCTGCATTGTCCGGATTGATCCAAAAAACATTGTGACCGATCTCTCCATCATATACATAGGTGATCCCATCCCGAGTTATAGGTGCAGGATCATCTGCCACGCTTGGTATCCACCACTTGTGAATTATTGTCAGCACCATCACAGCCGACAACAGAAGCGACAGATATTTGCTATGCTTTCTGTGAGTCATAATAATTCCTCCCGTTTTATAATCTTCCAAGTTAAACACTTGTTGGCTATCATAACAATGTTAGCAAAAACCAACCGGGAGGGAAGGGTAGTTTAAGGGTAGGATAGCACCTGTTATAAAATATTAACGAATTGCTAACAAAATGACCCTAGGGGACGGTGGTGTTGGTTCATTTTCGAATCTAAGGTGGCGGTTCGTGTTCTTTTCATTTGACATAAATGATAACAAATGATAACATGAACTCGAAATGATAACAAAGGATAACAAATGATAACAAACTTTTTGAATGATAACAAAATAATACAAATAGTAACAAGGGAGGTATCTTATGAATAGCAATCCATTCAGTCTCGTTTTTGGAAAAGAGCCTACGCAGATGATTTCCCGTATTGTTCAAACAGAAGAGATTGTTAATTGTTTTAACGCGGAAAATCCACC
>CAMPBP010000143.1 GCA_946639085.1 uncultured Lachnospiraceae bacterium | reverse complement strand
GAAACATTCGTAAAGATAGAAGCGGATGTTACAAAAGATTACGAAGAAGCGATGAAGAGCTTTGAAAACGCCCCTGAGAGCGAGCGTGAATATTTAAAGATATTTAACCTCATAAGTAAGATAAGCACGGATATATATGTAAAGAAACTTCTCGTGGAGAAGATGATCGACTCGATAAAAGAACACAGAACCGAAGACATGGCAGAAAGCGAGGTGTAAGTATGTTGGTAAGTGAACTTGCAAATTACGGTTTTAATCTAAGCGAAGCAATGGAGCTTTGTGCGGACGATGAAGATATTTATAAGGAAGTGCTTGAAACGGCACTTGAAGAAGGTCGTGAGAAGATTCCCTTTATAAACGATCTTTTTGCGGGTAAGGATTTCGACAGATATATAATCGAAGCCCACGGACTTAAGAACGCCGCCAGACAGATAGGATGCGACAAACTTTCCGATATGGCAAAGGAGTCCGAACTTGCCGGAAAAGCCGGAGATATCGACAAGATGATCTCCAATCATGAAGCCCTCATGGCAGAGTACCAGCGTGTCGTTGATGTAATGGCACAATTGTTTTGATATTTAAGTTTTTGTCATTTCAATTAAGGAACTGTTAAGAATTGAACAAGAGACAGATTAAGACTTCCGTAGGTCTGCGTTGTACATTAGTATCAGCAAAAGGCTTACGGAAGTTTTGATTCGTAACATAAATAAATAACAGTTTACGAAAGAGAGGACAAGAAAATGAACTTAAAGAAAAATGCAAAGAGATTGATCATAGGAGGTGTAGCTGTTGCGGCGGTTGTGATCGGAGTTGTTTCACTTAACGCAAATGCGGCACTCCATGTTAAATCTTTCATGGTAACAAAATCGGATTTCACAAAGGTGACCGAGTTTAACAGTAACGTAAGATCGAATTCATCCAAGACCTATTATTCGGAGATAAACGGTAAGATCGGAACAGTTTTGGTAAAAGAGGGCGACAGCGTAAAGAAAGGCGATCTTCTTATTTCTTTTGACAACGATGAGATTGAAAGACAGCTCTTGCTCATGGAGTTTGAAGCAAAGACAAACCGGGGCAATTACGATGATGCACTTCAGGCAAACAGAAAGACAGCAGGTCTTTACTCGGAAGCCACAAGCAACCTTGCGGTTTTAAATCAGCAGATCGAAGATACACAGAACGCACTTACAAAGGCTCAGAACAAACTTCTTGAATATGATTATGACGATTATGCAAAAGCCCAGGAAGAAGTCAACAGACTTACGGTTTTGCTTTCGGATTACAAGGAGCTTAAAGCAGAGATGACAAGCCAGAAGGCTTCTTCATACACTACTGTAATGACAAAAGCCGGCAAAGAAAAAATTGAAGCCGTAAAAGAGTCAAACGACTATAATTATGAAAGAACCACAACCAGACTTAATGCAGCAAAAGACGGTGTAAGAGCAGACTTCAACGGTGTTGTGACATCCATCGCAACTTGCGAAGGCGCAAGCATAGGTGAAGGAACACAGCTCATTACTCTTGAATCAACCGATGACGTAGTGGTAAGAAGCTGCGTAAACAAGTATGATATTGACAGTGTTAACGAAGGACAGCCCGCAACCGTAAAGATCAGAGGAAAAGAGTACACCGGTAAGGTTACCCGTATCGAGAAGATGGTGGATCCCGCACAGGGAACAGGCGTAGGTGTGGAGGTTGCGTTGGAAGCTCCCGACGATAACATCATCCTCGGACTTGAAGTTAAGTCAAAGATCGAAACCGCAAACTTAAAAGATGTATTGCAGGTTCCCACTTCCGCTCTTGACAGTGACAACGACGGAGACTTCGTATTCGTACTTAAGGATTGCAAAGCAGTTAAGACTTACATCGAACTTGGTGAGCAGAACGACAACATGGCTCAGGTATTGAGCGGTATCGGCTCAGGCGATGTGGTTGTCTGGAGCGAAAATGCTACGATCAAAGACGGTTCTGACGTAAACGTTGATTAATAGATAAAGGAATTGTTGATATGGAAACAAAAGAGACAATATTAACCGCAAAGGATCTTTCCAAAACATTTTCAAACGGATCGGTTCAGCAGCACGTACTTAAAAACTTAAACCTTTCGGTCTACAAAGGAGATTTCACCGTAATAATGGGTAACTCCGGATCGGGTAAAAGTACACTTTTGTATGCGCTTTCCGGTATGGACAGACCGTCCCTTGGAACGATCACTTATTATACCGGTGATGCAAACGGGGACAAAGAAACCGAGATATCACAGTTTTCAAATGATAAGCTTGCGGTATTCAGACGCAATCATGTTGGGTTTGTTTTTCAGCAGAATTACTTAAATGACAGCATGAGCGCCCTTGATAACATCATGGTGTGCGGTTTGCTTAAGAGCGAGAACAGAAAAGAACTTGCAGACAGAGCAAAGTCTTTATTAGAAAGCGTTGAGATAACGGAAAGCGACTGGAACAAGTTTCCTTCCATGTTATCGGGCGGTCAGCAACAGAGAGTTGCGGTGGTAAGAGGCGTCATCAACAAACCCGAAGTTTTGTACGCTGATGAGCCTACAGGTGCACTTAACTCTCAGAACACCGAAAACGTTCTTAATATCCTTACCGACTTAAATAATGAAGGACAGAGCATCGTAATGGTTACACATACCATTATGGCGGCAGAACGCGGCAACAGGATCATATATCTTACAGACGGTATGATCGCCGACGAGATCGATCTTGGGCCTTATGTCGGAGGATACAAGGATGAGACAAATCCTCGTATAGAAGAGGCAAAAGAAAGACACGCAAGGCTTAAAGCCTTCTTACAGAATATGGGATGGTAGGACAGATATGTACAGATTTTTCTTCATCGCCAAAAACAATATGAAAAAACAGAAAAAGGATATGATAACCTTTTTCGTAATGACTTTTATATCCGCTTTTTTGATCTTTATATGCATGACAATGCTTTTGGAAACGGGAAAACTTCTTGATACCCTTCATGAAAAGACAAATTCGGCCGACCTTATGATACTTTTGAACAGTGACAATAAAGCGGTCAATGCAAAGATGGAAGACATCATAAGAGGCAGAGAAGAAGTCAAAGAATATGAAGCTGCGGAGTATGCCAGCACGAACGGCAAGTACAGGCATAAAGGTGAAAAGAGATGGACGGAGTACGGCCTAATGTTCTTTAAGAACGATCTTCCGGGAAAAGTCCAGTCACCCACTGTCGATGTCACGAAATTAAAAGACAACGAGATCATACTTCCGATCGCATTATGTACTTCTTTTTGTACAGGTGATTCCATACAGTTTAAGATAGATGATTTTACTTATGAGTTTAAGATCGTCGGGTTCAACGAAGATACTTACTTTTGCTCGCCCATGAATATGGGATCATACCTTTGCTTTGTTACTCCCAGAGCTTTTGATAATCTGATGTTTGACAATGCGGACGGCATGTTGACTCACGGATACCGTTATTCGGTGGTATGCAAGGATAAGGACCTGGATACGGGTACGTTTTCCGACGAGATCGAAAGCGAGTATATAGCATGGCGTGCGGAATACACCGCTGCTCATCCCGGTGTCGGTGTCGGAGGATACAACTTCCTTCCCAGAGGGATCATGTATTCGGCAAGCACCATACTTCCTTACATGTTCGTTGCGATAATGCTTTTGTTTGCGATAATCATCTTTGCGATATCCCTTGTCATAATCGATTTCAGTATCAAAAACTTTATCATGACAAATATGAAGAACACGGCCATTATGGAAGCTTCGGGTTATACGGTTAAAGAGATGGTACTTATTCTTTTAACACAGCTTTTGACCGTGTCGGGAGTCGGAAGTATAGTCGGTGTAGCAGTCGGCGCGTTGTCCATAGGAAAAGTCGGTTATATCATGTATTTCCTTTTGGGACTTAAATGGAACAGACCGATAAACGCGGGAATTGCAATAGGCGTAGTGATCTTCATATGCATTGTGGTTTCGTTGCTTACACTGTTACTGGGAAGAGATTACAAGAAAACAACGGTACTTGAAGCATTAAGAGGCGGCATTAACGCTCACAACTTTAAAAAGAACTTTTTCTCATTCGATAAGTCAAATCTTCCGGTGTCGGTAACCCTTGCACTTAAAGAGACCTTCGGAAGATTCAGAAGTCAGCTCGGTATCATATTTATCGCAGCCATTCTTACCGTTTCGGCGGTAATAGTCATGGGAATGGTAGATACGTTTGCTTCCAGCAGTGAAGCGGTAATGAACATCGGAGGATTTATCTTCGAAGATGCCGAAGTTGACATTGAAAGCGAAGAGATGTTGGAAACGATCAACAATATGTCTACCGTAGAATATGTTTACGGTGACACATGGGTGACCGTTGAGATATCCAAGGGTAAAAAGAAACAGAACATTACTTCAAGAGCTTTCACGGATACTTCGAACATCATCGGCGGAGGCTTGGCGGAAGGACGCTGGCCCAAGCATAACAACGAGATCATGATGGCTACCAATGCGGCAAAAACTTTCGGAGTCACCGTCGGCGATACGGTAAACGTAAAATACGGAATAAATGAAGAGAGCTATATAGTATGCGGTCTTAATCAGACCTTCAACAACCTGGGTATGATGGCGTTCTTCACCACGGACGGCATGAGAAGGATCGTTAATGTACATCCCAGTGTGGGCGAGGTTAAGATAAAGAGCAATTTATCGTATAAC
>CAMPBP010000142.1 GCA_946639085.1 uncultured Lachnospiraceae bacterium | reverse complement strand
GTTCTGAGCTTCGGACTTGGCACTCTTTCCTGCGGCAGTCCTTGCCGCCGCACGCTTTGCAAGTTTTTCCACAGGCTTGTAAACCGTCATGGTCTGTGTTCCCTCAACTATCCTCTGACAGGCCTCCAAATCGGCATCCTGTCCTACGACGGGAACGTTACCCGCAAGTCTTTTCTCGGAAAGAGCCCTTATTACCTGACCTGCGATGTTGTCGTTACCGCACATGATGGCATCGACACTGCTTACGATGTCTTCATTCTCATAAACATAGTCGGCAGCAAGTTCCGCTCTCCATCCGTCACAGTTTATAGCATCAGCTATCGCCATGCTTCTTTCTTCGCAAACGCCCAAAAATCCTTTCCTCACCATAGGAACATTGTTATCAAGGGGTGAACCTTCCAGCATGAGCACTTTTCCGCCTTCCGCTCCGTTATCGGCCAAAGCGGTAGCCATCAACGTTCCTACCATTTCGTTGTCGAAGGTGATGTAAAGGTCTGCGTTTGAATTGGTAACAAGGCGGTCATATGCGACTATCTTAATACCCGCGTCTTTTGCCTTTGACACCACAGCCTTTAATGAGTCGGAATCGATACAGATGATCACAATGACATCCACGTTCTTCTTAATGAAATATTCTATCTGCTCGATCTGCTTTTTAATGTCACCGCTGGCACTCTGCACATTTACGGTGGCACCCATCTCTTTTGCGGTGGATACAAAAACGTCTCTGTCTCTTTGCCATCTTTCGATAACGAAGGAGTCAAAGCTCATTCCTATCTCGATCTTGTCATTGCCTTCCTCTTTTGTCTGGGTTTCTCCTCCGTCATACCCTTTGCACGAAGAAAAAATCAGGCAAAACAGAGTAAGCATTGCGAAGAGTTTTCTTTTCACCTATTTGCCCTCTCTGTACTCGGTGGGAGTAACACCGACATTCTTCTTAAATGATTTTGAAAAGTAGTTGGGATCAGAATATCCGCACATGTTGCATATCTCTTTCATGGAGTACTGCGTCTTGCTTATGAGATCTTTTGCACGCTCGATCCTTAAGTTCGTAAGATAATCGATAAAGTTCTCACCGGTCGTTTCTTTAAAGATACGACTTAAATAGTAAGAACTGATGTTAACCTGTCTTGAAACGTCTTCAAGGGAAAGGTTCTTGTTGAAATTGGCCTCGATATAACTCTTGGCCGTCTCAACAACTTCGTTGGACGTTTCGAAATTCTTGTTCAATATATGCGTTGCGCAATATGTTATCTTCTCATCAAACCAGGCATAAAGATCCTGCATGTTCTCGATGTTCATGACCGTGGGAAGATATTCGTGACGACTGGATACGTTATAAGTCATACCGCCGCTTTCGTAAGCCATACTCTCGGCACGAAGCACAAATTCAAGAACTTTAAGTCTTGCATCCATAATATCCGCGCCCTTAAGCCATTCGAAGTAATCGGCGCAGGCTCTTACGGCGGCATCGACGCGTCCTTTTCCAATCTCGTCAAAAAGCTGCTTTTCAAGGGCGATGGGATAATCCGTATCGTATTCGCATCCGATGGGAAGGTCGTCGGCATGAGCCACGGTATTGGTGGTGATAACAAGGGAATCCACCGCTTCCCTGTAGGATTCGGCCATCTTCTCCATCTCATTTGCTCTTCCGATACCTATTCTGAAAGAGATATCCGTCCTTTCATGGAGTTTATGTGCAAGTTCTCTTGCTTTTGCGATGGCATCCACACGATCGTTGTAATCAAAAGCGGGCTTATCGTAAAATACGAGGACCGCAATCTTATTTCCCATAACGTTTCCGACTGCGCATGCAAAATACTGCTTTAAGAATTCTCTTATTTCTTTGTAGTGCTGCTGCAGTCTGACACTGGAACCCACTGCGTTGGTCATATGGTTTCCTTCTTTTGAATCACCTGAAACCAAAACGAGCATATAAGCATACTCTCCGTGGATGTCCAGCATGTTTTTATAGTTTTCGATATCTTCCTCGAAATGTTCGTGGAACAAAATGTTGTAGATAAAACCGTTCTCGAGTATGGGAACGACGGTCTCCAGCTTTTCCTTTATCAAAAGATCGTTTGAGCGTCTGTTCTTCATGTCGCTTACGATGGTCATGGCGCTCTTAACTGCGGAGATCATCTTGTCACGATCCATCGGCTTTGTGATATACTCTATCGCTCCGACCTTCATTGCTTCCTGGGCGTAATCGAATTTATCAAATGCGCTCATTACGATAAAAACCACATTTTCATTGGTCTTTCTTATCTCGCGCATGGCATCGATACCGTTTATTCCGGGCATCTGTATGTCCATTATCGCAATGTCGGGTCTGAAATGCTCGGCAAGTTCGATAACGTTTCGACCTGTCTTGGCAAAGTCTATCTCGATATCGTTTCCGAATTCTTTTTCCAATATGAACTTAAGAGAATCGATGACTATTCCTTCGTCATCGGCAAGCATAATCTTGTACATGCTTAAGCCTCCTTCATATCAAGATAGATCGTGAACTTGGAGCCTTTACCCTCGCCTTCACTTTCTATGCTCATTACATCATCACTGCCCACAAACAGTTTAAGTCTCGCCATAACGTTATCCATACCGATACCGGTGGATGACTTTTTGTCATCTTTTTCCGCAGGCTTTCCGCTCATAAGGTTTTGTATCGTTTCTTCACTCATTCCGATACCGTTGTCCTCAACGCGGATGCAGGCGGTGTTTTCGATTGAATAAACGCTTATCTTAATCTTTCCTTCACCAAGCATATCACGAATACCGTGATTTACACAGTTTTCGACGATAGGCTGTAAGATCATGCTGGGCATTTCAACTCCAAGCAGTTTTTTGTCAATATCCTTTTCGTATTTGATGTCGCCCGAAAAACGAACGTTCAAAATATAAATATAGTTGTCGACAAGTTCAAGTTCTTCTCCGATAGTGACGGTTTCAGAACCTTTTTTAACATTGTAACGGAAAAACTCAGCCATGATCTTTACATATTCATAAGTCTTGTCGGCCCCTTCCATCATCGCAAGCTGTGCACCGGCATTTAGTGTGTTAAAAAGAAAATGCGGGTTGATCTGAGCCTGAAGATATTTAAGCTGAGCATCCTTAAGGTGCGCTTCCATCATCAGTTCTTTTTCTTTTAACTGTTGTTCTACCTTAACACTTTCCCTTATTCGAACGATATAGTTCTGGATACTAACGACCATCTGGTTAAAGGTCTTTGTTACGACACCGATCTCATCTTCCGAATAAACGGGAAGCGGCTTAATGTCAAAGTTACCGTTTGAGACTTCGCTCGCCATTCCGGTAAGGGATTTAAGGGGCTGAATGATGGCTGCGGTCAATCGAAGTATGAGCACGGCGTTTGAAATGATGACCGTAAACAATATTACGTTACCGATGGTCTCAAACACTCTGAAGGCATTTATCATTTCGCGGTAGTTTACGGAATTTTCTTTAAACTGCTCATTGTTAAGAGAGTTTATGTATGTGTTGATGTATCCGTAAAGGTCGCTGGCTTCTTCGTAACGCTGACGATACTTTTCGACGTTTCTTCCTCGCTTTGCTTCGATCGTCTGCTCTATTTCCTCGATATACTTTTCGGACATGTTATAAATGCTTCTTTCCATACGTCCGAAAGGTTTTAACGTTATCTTACCGTCAAGATCCTCAATAAGATTCTGATAAGTCTGCGCGCTCCTGTAGTAATCTTCCAGAGCATCGCTGGTCTTTACGTTAAGGTATTCGGTCATGTTCTCCTGAACATCGTTAAGCGCAAGCTGCAGCTCATTTAACTGAAGATTGGCCCGGTAAACCGAATCTATTCTTCCGGACATATTGTTTATGCTGACAAGAAGAATAAGGTTTATGGCGAAAACGATCATGTTAAGGAAAAGGGATATCGATGTGATCTTATACTGTAAAGGGAGATTTCTGAATTTAGTTCTCATTGTCTTCCCCCTCTTTATAAAGATCCAAAGTATCCTTTGTAACGACTTTTATATCCGCCGTTGAATACTCACTCGTATTTCCGAGTTCATAATACTCGGTCAGAGCATCTATACATGCGCTTCCGATCTCATCCACATCCACCGATATGGTCGCACTGATAACGTTTCTTTCTATTCCTTTTAATATCGAAGTGGAATCGTAAAATCCCAATATGTTGACTCTTCCTACTTCGTTGTAATCGACAACGGCCTGATACATACTCGTGGTCTCTGTTTCATTTAAGCACACGACTATATCGGGTATACCGTTCTCCTGATCCATCAAAAGATCTCTAACCGATTCTTCAACCGAAAAACTGTTTGTGGAATCCACAGGATATACCGATACTTCAACCTGCTTGTGAGAATAACTGTGCTTTTCGTAATCCTTTTCAAGTGTCTCGGAGATTGCAAGATAAAGGACGTTCTGACCGGGATCTTCGGAATTGGCGTCAACAAGCACGGATACCTTTACCACATCGTTGGAATATGTATTGTCCGAAAGCATGTCGATGATAAGATTTCCGTATTCTTTTCCAAGGTTGTAGTTACTGATACCCACAAAGCTTAAGCGCTTCGAAAGATTGTAGTCGTTAAACAGCGTTACGACGGGAATGTTTTCTTTGTACGCCTCGTCAATAAGATCTCTTAATTCACTGCTCTCATCGGCAAAAAGAATGATACCGTCAACACCGCTTGCTACGGCTATCTTCATAAGTTCCTCGTCG
>CAMPBP010000141.1 GCA_946639085.1 uncultured Lachnospiraceae bacterium | reverse complement strand
ATCGACCATATTTCCCGTCTTGATGTCCTCTTCGGCTTTCGCGCATGCCTCGATTGCTTCCTCGATCTTCAAAAGAGGCATCTTCTTTGCAATATACGACATCTTCTTTACAAGCCAGTCTTTGATGCCCGTTTTATCGGCTATCGTAACGTAGGAATAATTTTTGTCCAATCCGTCTCTTACCGAAAGAAGATTGTTGTACTGGCGAACAAGCAACGACTGAATATGGAAAGGAGACTCGCGAAGGGTCAAAAGATCGTAGTAGAGCGCAAGTGCTTCTTTTTGCCTGTGTTCCGAAATGGCGGTTATCATGTCGAATATCTTTCCGTTCACCTGATGAGTGCAGACGGTATCGATATCGTTTATGGTAACTTCGTTTCTTTCAAGACACCATGCGATGAGTTTTTCCATCTCAAGACTTAAAAGAGTCATATCGTTTCCGACTTCCGTGATCAGATATTCCGCTGCCGCCGCGGTGATCTTCTTACCGCTGTTTCCAAGATACCCGGCAACCCATCTCTTTAACGTTTCTTCGCTTTCCTTGGCAAACTCTTCCGAGCTCCCGTTTTTTGTAAGAAACTTAAAGAGCTTCGATCTTTTGTCCACCTTCTCCTCGCACATGGCAAAGACTACGTCTTCACCGATGTTTGTCAAAGAATCGGTAAGCATCTTAAACTTATCCTCCGAAAGGCCGCTCTCACCTGCAAGCCATCCGGTGTTTTCACAAAGCACCAGTCTGTGATCGCTCATAAAAGGCATGGTGTTCACAAGATCCACCACTTCTCCCACTTGAGTGGAAGTGCCCTCGAAATAAGAGTAATTAAGGGAATCGTCGGGACTTACGAGCACGTCTTTTAAGGCCTTTTTGTTGTATATCCTCAAAAACGCCTCTTCACCGTACAACAGATATATATTCTTAAAGTTTTTCTGCTTGATGTCGTCTCTAATCTGTCCCAGAACTCTTACCTTCTTTCACTGCTTTTCATTATAACATATAGCCACAAGCCGGGCGATAAAAAATGCACAAAAAAGAAAGTATGTGTTTTACTGGATTGTTCGAAAAATGGCCTTGAAAACGGCTCAAAATTTCGTCGTTTTGACGGCAAAAAAGAAAGCGTTTTTCTATTGAAACCTTTCTTCTTGCAGGATATATTTGTTCTACACCGCACGCCCTCAAGTGGAGGGAAAATGAAACTAAAAAAATCTGTATTCGGTCTGATCTTATTGCTTCTAATGACTCTTGCGGGATGTGAACATCAGGAAAGCAGACTAATATCTTACAACGGCAACTACCTTAACGACGAGGGAGCTTATTATTCCGCGTCCGAAAACACGACTTCAATTTTATGTCTTGACGAAGAGAACACGGTCGATGATATCGAAGAAGCAAAAGAATCGATCTATGTCTCGATCCTGGGAGAAGTCTCTTCTCCCGGGGTATATGTCATGCCTGAAGGCTCAAGGACATACGAACTTATAAATGAGGCCGGAGGTGCTACCGAAAGCGCCGACACCGCACGGTTAAATCTCGTTTCATTGCTTGAAGACGGCATGCAGATAACGGTCCCTTCCTATGAAGCGGACCAAGACAGTCCTGCCCCGGTTGTAATGGGCAACCCCGAATCGGAAGGTTCAAAGAGATCCCTTGTGAATATTAATTCGGCATCTGTAAGCGAGCTCACCACTCTCACCGGCATAGGCACAACAAGGGCCGAGGCCATAATAAACTACAGAGACTCGGTGGGCGGATTTGAAAAGTGTGAGGATCTTATGAACGTTACGGGTATAAAGCAGGGTATATACGAAAAACTTAAAGACGAGATCTGCACGCGGTAGCATGAAAGATCTGGCAGTATTTATCGAAAACGATCTTCAATCGTTAAAAAACGAGTTTTCGAAGCGTCCTCTGTTCTTGTGTGCCCTTATCGTTGTATTGGTATCTTTTCTCTATGCTAATCTTTTTCACAAAAGCAAAGATCTGCCTTTTAAAGACAAAGAAACCGTCACCCTTACCGGAAAGATACTTTCAATAAAGGCCGATGATAAGGGAAACATCTCTTCTCTTGACATAAAAGCAAACGTTCCCGGAGAAGGGCGCCTTAAGTGCGTTTGTTATGTAAACAATATTTCAATAACTGAATCCGACGTTTTCTTAGGGTCTGAAGTTTTGTTCACCGGTTCATTTCGCCATTTTGCCAAGTCATTGAACCCGGGTGAATACAATGCCTTCAGCTACTGCGAAACCCGCGGATACCACTTTTATGTTAACCTATTTTCTTTGAAAACATTAAAGACCGGTCACTTTATGCCTCGGGAAATGTTCTATAACCTGCGGCAATACTTTTGTAAAAGTGTGCTCTCCTGCTGTCCTCTTGAGGGAAATATCATAAACACCCTTTTATTCGGAGATCGCTCCGGGCTTTCGGAAGAACGAAAAGAACTGTTCAAATATGCCAACCTCTCACACTTCCTCGTTCTGTCGGGCCTGCATTTTTCTCTCGCCGGCGGAGGTATTTATTTCTTGATTAAAAAAAGCGGGATGCTTCGTAAGTACGCCGCACTCTTTTCCATCGTTTTCGTTGTTTTTTATGCGTGTCTCGCAGGCTTTACCGTCTCCGTAATACGAGCCGTCATCATGTTTTCGGTCCGCCTTTTTGCCGATGTCATAAATCGCTCTTACGATATTTTAAGTGCCTTAAGCCTTGCGGCAATCGTTACATTGCTTATCAATCCCCTTTATATAAGCGATCCGTCCTTTATATATTCCTATACCGCAGTCACCGCCATAGCGCTTTATTTTACTTTTCTTTTCAGGCCCCTTAGGAAAGAACGGTATAAATATGTGCTCGCCGAATACTCAAAAGAAGATACCGGTGCGAAAGCAAGGGAATATCTTTCAATCCCGGTCATTTTATACATTTCACTTGCGGTCTTTACTTTACGCATACAGTCCTATTCAAATCTTTTAAGCATCCCGGTAAATCTCTTTTTGGGGCTTGTGTCCGGTCCCGTCATAGTACTGTGCGCTCTGGCTTTCATGTCTTCGCTTTTGCATTTTAAAGTTCTCGCAGTCATCTTCGATTTTCTGATAGCGCTCATAATGCGCATACTGGATAAGATGGCGTTGCCGGTTTCAAAAGCCGATGCCTTCAAGATTGTTTACAGTCCTTCTTCCGTGCAGGTCTTTATATACATTCTTTCCATCGTCTTACTTGCTTTTGTATTAAGAAGAACTCTTCCCAAGATGATGCGACCGATCATCATGCTGAGCGCCATGATGATATGCCTGTCCCCCGTCGATACCTCATTTTCTGTTGCTTCTTTATACGTCGGACAGGGAAATTGTACTGTAGTACGACTTTCAAAAAGAAATGCGATCATATTCGATGGTGGCTCCACAAGCAAGACCAATGTGGGAAAAAGCGTGATCCTGCCATACTTAACTAGTGAAGGAATCACAAATATCGAAGATATTTATCTTTCCCACGAGGACGCCGATCACATAAACGGGATAGAATATCTCATTACAGGCAGTGAAAACATTAAGGTAAAAAGAATCGTCTTCTCCTGCGGAGGTTTTGAAGGAATAAGAGATGCCGCGAAAGAAAAGAGAGTTTCGACCGCGATAATACAAAAGGGAGGAAGGATATGTTACGGGGCGGTTTCTTTGTACTGCTTATGGCCCGATATGAACGATCTGTTTAACGATCCCAACAAAGACTCGGCAGTAATATGGCTAAAATACAAAGACTTCGACATGCTGATCCCCGGAGACGCGACCGCAGAAACGGAAGAAAAGATACAAAGATATGTGTCAAATGCGGATCTTTATATATGCGCGCATCACGGAAGCAGATATTCGTCGGGAGAAGAGCTGCTGAACCGGCTAAAGCCGGGCATCACGGTGATCTCTGCAGGAAAAGGAAACCGCTACGGGCATCCCCACGAAGAAACGCTTGAAAGGCTGAAAAGAGTTAAAAGTCACGTTTACAGAACCGACGAATGGGGAACGATAACCGTAACTCCCATGAGAAAAGGACTTAAGGTCGAAACATACCTTAAAACAAATAGCCCTTGAAAAATAAGTGCAAAAGAAATAAACTTTATTCATACCTTCCATAAAGGAGTTTTGTTATGAAGAGAGCTTTAAAAACCGTTTATGTGGCTTTATTGGTCGTTGCAATGATACTTTCTTTGGTGGCTTGCGGAAAGAAACCCAAAGTAAAAAAGATAACGACTTCCACAAATAAAACTAAAGTCGAGATAGAGATCGGAACAAGTCAGGAGCAGTTAAGAGACACTCTCGGCGAGCCCAGTGAGGTCGATTTTATCGAACACTACGAAACATATTACATTGACGGAACACAGGTCTACATTTACTTCGATGTGGACGAAGAAGGCAATCAGGTCGTTTCAAAAGTCGAAGTTCCGAAAAACTGATAAAGATAAAAAAGCGTTTCTTTCGAAACGCTTTTTTGTTGCCTCTATACATATACTTCAAGATATCCCACAAGCTTTGTAAAATCATACTCCTCAAGGACGCCTAACGTGGAATCGTAAAACTTGTTGTCGTATCCGATGAGGTAATGATTGTAACGACCCATCTTTTCCATCATGATACAGCACTGGGGAAGTTTCACGTTCTCATCGCCCAATGTATATATGATCTCTTCGGAATGCTCAAATCCGAAATAGTTGAGAGCGTTTATCATTTTGCCCATGGTAGCCTGC
>CAMPBP010000140.1 GCA_946639085.1 uncultured Lachnospiraceae bacterium | reverse complement strand
CAATGTAAGAACACTTTACAGAAAGAACATGGATGAAGCCACACCTCAGCAGGTGTTCCAGGCTGTATCCTATGCAATCAAGGATCAGATTGTCGATTACTGGATGAAGACCCAGGAAGCTTATGAAAGAGAAGATCCCAAGACGGTTTATTATCTTTCGATGGAATTCCTTATGGGAAGAGCACTCGGCAACAACATGATCAACTTAATGGCTTACAAGGACGCAAAAGACGCACTTGAAGAACTCGGTGTTGATATCAATGTCATCGAGGATCAGGAACCCGATGCAGCGCTCGGTAACGGCGGTTTGGGACGTCTTGCGGCATGCTTCCTCGATTCACTCGCAACACTCGGATATTCAGCTTACGGCTGCGGTATCAGATACAGATACGGTATGTTCAAGCAGGAGATTCGCGACGGATTCCAGGTGGAAGTTCCCGACAACTGGCTTGAGAACGGCAATCCTTTCGAGCTTCGCCGTCCCGAATATACCAAAGAGGTTCGTTTCGGCGGATATGTATCGGTAAGAACAGACGAAAAGGGACGTAACTATTATTATCAGGAAGGTTATCAGGCTGTTAAGGCAGTACCTTACGATCATCCCATTATCGGTTACGGCAACGGCATCGTAAATACACTTCGTATCTGGGATGCGGAACCCGTTGACTGCTTCAGACTCGACTCGTTTGACAAGGGTGATTATCAGAAAGCCGTTGAGCAGGAAAACCTTGCAAGAAACATCGTTGAAGTTTTATATCCCAACGACAACCATTATGCAGGCAAGGAATTAAGACTTAAACAGCAGTATTTCTTCATATCCGCATCGGTTCAGGAAGCCGTAGCAAAGTATATGAGAAATCACAAAGACATAAAGAAATTCTACGAGAAAGTAACATTCCAGTTAAACGATACACATCCAACGGTAGCTATCGCAGAACTTATGAGAATACTTATGGATGAGTATTATCTTACATGGGACGAAGCATGGAAAGTAACGACCAGAACATGTGCTTATACCAACCATACAATCATGGCAGAAGCTCTTGAAAAATGGCCCATCGAACTTTTCTCGAGATTACTGCCCAGAATCTATCAGATCGTTGAAGAAATCAACAGAAGATTCATTGCCGAAATCGAAGCAAAATATCCCGGCAACAAGGATAAGATTGCAAAGATGGCAATCGTTTACGACGGACAGGTTAAGATGGCTCATCTTGCCATTGTTGCAGGCTATTCCGTAAACGGTGTTGCAAGACTTCATACAGAAATCTTAAAGAACCAGGAATTGAAGGATTTCTACGAAATGTATCCTTACAAATTCAACAACAAGACAAACGGTATTACACAAAGAAGATTCCTTCTTCACGGTAATCCCCTTCTTGCTGACTGGGTAACCGAACATGTAGGCGACGAATGGATCACAGACCTTCCTCAGATTAAGGGATTAAAGGTATATGCATCCGACAAGAAAGCTCAGGCTGAGTTCATGAACATCAAGTATCAGAACAAAGTCAGACTTGCAAAATACATTAAAGAGCACAACGGAATCGATGTGGATCCCAGATCGATCTTTGATGTTCAGGTAAAGAGACTTCATGAATACAAGAGACAGCTTTTAAACATCCTTCATATCATGTATCTTTACAATGAAATCAAAGAGCATCCCGAAAAAGAATTCTATCCCAGAACATTCATTTTCGGCGCAAAAGCGGCAGCAGGTTACAGGAATGCCAAGCTTACAATCAAACTTATCAATTCGGTTGCAGATGTTATCAACAATGACAAGTCAATCGACGGAAAGATTAAGGTTGTATTCATAGAAAACTACAGAGTATCAAATGCCGAAATCATCTTTGCGGCAGCAGATGTTTCCGAGCAGATTTCCACAGCATCCAAGGAAGCTTCCGGAACCGGTAACATGAAGTTTATGTTAAACGGTGCGGTAACAATCGGTACCATGGATGGTGCAAACGTTGAAATCGTTGAAGAAGTTGGCGAAGAGAATGCATTTATCTTCGGTCTTTCATCGGATGAAGTTATCCGTTTTGAGAATTACGGCGGATACGACCCCATGGAAATCTTTAACAACGATCCCGATATAAGAAAAGTTCTCATGCAGCTTATCAACGGTACATATGCCGAAGATACGGAGCTTTTCAGACCGCTTTACAATTCACTTCTTAATACGTTAAGCACAAGCAAAGCAGATACATACTTCATCCTTAAGGACTTTAAGTCCTATGCTGCAGCTCAAAAGAAAGTCGAAGAAGCCTATATGGATAAAAAGAAATGGGCTTACATGGCAATGATGAACGTAGCCTGCTCAGGCAAGTTCACTTCTGACCGTACCATCAAAGAGTACGTTGACGAAATCTGGCATCTTGACCACGTAACTTTATAAGATACAAAAAAGAAAAATCCGGCCTTCGCGGTCGGATTTTTTTTAATTCTTTTTCACTTTTTCCAAGCATTTTTATAGTTAGTCCCACAATTGACATTCATTATATATTTTAATATCATTAAAGGTGGGTTTTTATGCTTTTTTCGCCGAAAACAAGACATGAAAACCTTATTGAAATTATGTAACGGATAAAATTTATGGAAGCAAAAAAACAAAACATAATCATAATTGTTTTGGCTGTTCTGACAGTTGCATTAATCGTATTGCTGGCGGTTTTCAGGATTCCTCAAAGAAGTGTTGCAAAATTAAGCGCCATGTCAGATCAGAAGAAAGTTAATGTATATGAAGAAAAAATAGATATAGAAGGTTTGGAAAAACCTTTTACGATCTTTTTTGTGGCCGATGCACATCTTTGTCTTTGCGATGAAAGAGATGAGGAATGCATGGATTACTGCGAGAGCAGATACGTGGATTTCATGAGGGATTCCATGGGCTCAGAGGAAAATTTTTCACTGGTCATGGATTATGTGAAAAAGCAGAATCCTGATCTTGTAATTTTCGGAGGCGATATTGTGGATGAAGCTACACTCGCCTCGATAGAATATTTCGAGAAAGAAAAAAACAAGCTTAAATGTCCTTCATATCTTTTGATGGGCAATCACGATCTTTTGTTTAACGGTGAGATGTTAAGCGGCGAGGAAGCAGAGGAAATAAGAAAAAGATACGATTTTATCAGAACCGACAATAACGGATACAATATCGTCAAATACGATGAATTCAACATACTGCTTGCGGATGATTACAACAATCAGGTCTGTGACAATATAGGGGATGCGATAGAAGAACTTGAAAAAGAACAAAAGAGCGTAATTATCGCACAGCATGTACCTTTCGTGCCCACATACGGCGAGTCGGATCTGCTTTTGCGAACCAATGACATGTGGGGATGCGCATACCTTGATTATTCGAGAGTTCTTATGGGAGAGCATGCCAATCTCCCCAATGAGAATACCTCAAAACTCATAGATTTTGTTTCGAAAAAAGACGGACTTTGCGATTTGATTCTGGCAGGCCACATTCATTTTTATCACAGAGATTATATGAGCGAAAAGACGGTCCAGACAGTCACCGCACCTGCGTTTGAAAGGGGAGTAATCAAGATTACTCTTTATTGAGATGAAAGATAAAAAACCAAAAAACATTTTGGGTTTTCTGAAAAATACGGACGAAAGATATATCGCGGCTTTTACGATTTTTGTGTACATCATGCTTCTGATTCCGACGATTTATCTTGGCAAGTATAATTTCATGAAAGCCGATGATTTTTCCTTCGGGAGATTACCGCATAAGGCGTATGTCGAGACCGGCTCTTATTTCGAATCATTGAAAGCCGGAATCGATGTTGTAAAGGAATCATATCTGACCTGGCAGGGTACGTATTCGAGTATTTATTTAATGTCTACGTTTCCGAGTGTCGCCAATTACAGATTCTACAAACTCGTGCCGGCCATAATGATTTTTATGATAACGGCGGCAGCATTTGCTTTGTCGTTTACTTTAATTTGCGGTGTTTTGAAAAACAAAAAAAGATATGCTCTTATAGTCGGAAGCGTCCTTTCCATGATCATGGTGGAGAGAATGTATACGGTTCCGGGGGCGCTTTATTGGTATAATGCCGCAGTGCATTACACTTTTGCGCAGTGCTCGTTTTTCCTTTTAATCGCGCTTTACATCAACATTTTAAGGATAAAGTCCGTGACGTTAAAAGTATTGCTTTGCATTGCAAGCGTGCTTCTTTCCTTTGAAATCGGCGGTTCGAATTATGCAACGGTTTTAATAGCGGGAACATCATCGATTCTTTTATTCCTTTTAATGATTTTTGTTAAAAAGAAAAAGGCACTGATTATGCTTCCTTCTCTCCTTGTCATGATTGCGGGGATAATCGTCAACGTTACGGCACCCGGCAATAAAACAAGGGAAAGTTATTATGTCGGAATGGGACCCGTAAAATCCATACTTATGTCGTTTAAGAGTTTCTTTTCTTTCTCTTTTACATGGATGGATTTCTTTACGGTTATTGTTCTTTTGATGATGATTCCGATTTTTTGGAATCTCGTTTCGAAGACGGATTTTGAATTCAAATTCCCATGGCTTGTCGTGCTTGTTTCAATCTGCATTATATCCACGGGATTTACTTCAAGCTTTTACGGAATGGGCAACGAGGGTTTGTCGAGAACCCATAATGTCATAAAAGAAACATGGCAGATACTTCTTTTTGTAAACGAAGCATATTTAATCGGTTTCATACGAAAAAGATTTTTAAAAAACAAAAAAGAT
>CAMPBP010000139.1 GCA_946639085.1 uncultured Lachnospiraceae bacterium | reverse complement strand
ATCGATACGTTCTTGCATTCATCGGTAAGAGAGAAGAGTGAGAAAGTATCGCCGGGATTTCCCGTGATCTCTTTCGTTTCTTTTGATATGACGGTGATTGTTTCTTTGTCCCCTACTATCGTGACATTTGCACCCTGCTCTTTTGCATAGCTAAGTGATTGGATGTTGGCAAGCATGTGATCGGTGCGACCGCCGAGAGCACAGGTGATCACGATATCGTCAAAACCTTTTGAAATGGCGTGCTTTATGGCGAGCATCGTATCGCTGTCGTCTTTTTTGGAAGGGTAGATTATGGGTAAAAATCCTTCTTTTCTAACGTTTTCCACGTCGTAGGAATCGAAGTCTCCCAAGACGACGTCGGGAGAAATGCCCATTTTCTTTGCATATTCAAAGCCAAGATCGCAGGCGATCACACGGTCGTAAGAAATATCTTTCGGAAGATCGTTGTAATCGCCTCCTGTGATGATAAGGCAGGTGCTCATAAAGTAAATTATTCCTCAGTCTTTTTTGAAGATACGATAAACAGGATCGCAGCAATAACGATCGCTGTCACGCTTACGATAAGGATAACGCTCCAGTTGACGTTTGCAAAGCCCGTAAAGTCAAATTCGCCCGATTCTTCGTTCTGAAGATGCATGAAGATGCTTCTTACGTCGACTATCAAAGCGGATGCCAGCAAAAGACCGCCTATCCACTTAAGTACGGGAAGTTTCTGCTTCTCGGACTTTTTGATATTGGTGATGGTATCGTTTCTGAAATCGATTATGGAACCAACATAGTAAGCAACCGCAGCGGTTATGATCGCTTCCGGGATCATGTAGGTTGCGTTGTAGCCGATGGAGTAGATAAGAGCGGCATTTGTGGGGATCGAAAGACCTGCCCATACGGTTGCGCCTGAAATGACGTGGCAGATGTAGCGAAGGATGCAAACAACGATGGTTCCCAGTAACAGTGCATTGGCCTGTGAAGAAAGTTTTCTGAACATTCCGCCCAGTCCGATGAGCATGAATGCGATGATGTAATCAAGCATTATGACAGCGATGATGGACTGCCAGGTTGTTACGTATGAAAGAGTGTTTAATCCGAGTAACTGCTGAATGAGACCGAACACGAAACCGGTAAGAAGACCGAACTTGATCCCGTGACGGTAAGAAATGATAATCACCGGCAGCATACATGCGACGGTGACCGATCCGCCGTAAGGCAGATCAATGAATTTGATGAGTGACAGAACCGTTGCTACAGCGAGCATTACGGCAGCTTCCGCGAGTTTTCTCGCGTTTGAAACATTTGCTTGTGACATAAAAAAATCCTCCTACGATTACAGGAGGGGAACGCCCACTTAAAGTGGTTTTAGTGCTTCCTTACGCCGGTATTATCCGGTTCAAGTAATAAGGGTATAGCCCGAAGGCAGTCTCAGCATTAGCTCCCCTAGCTGTGTATTTACAGTGCTTTTTTAAAACACTTTGCATATTAAAATAAGCCCGAAAAACTTTACTGTCAAGTGTTTGTTGAATGAATCGGGCATAAATGATATAGTTTCATTTAGTATGGAAATGGAGAGATCACATGTACAGATACATTTTATTTGACCTTGACGGAACGCTTAGCGATCCGAAAGTCGGAATATGCACAAGCTTCCAATATGCTTTGTCGAAAATGGGGATAGATGAACCCGACATCGATAAGCTTGAGCCTGTGATAGGGCCGCCCCTGAAAGAATCCTTTGCCAACATGTACAACCTGGGGGAAGAGGAAATTCAGCAGGGCATTGCATATTATCGCGAGCGCTATTCGGACGTGGGTAAATTCGAAAACGAGATTTATCCGGGGATTCCGGAACTTTTAAGGGATCTCAAGAAAAAAGATCGTGTCGTAGCGGTTTCTTCCTCCAAGCTTACCGTTTATGTGGAAGAGATACTGGAACACTTCGGCATCCGCGAGTATTTTGACTATGTGGTGGGGGCGCTGCTTGACGGAACGAGAGATAAAAAAGAGGACATCATCAACGAGACGATACGTCAGATGTTTGACGGCGCGGAACCTGATTACGATGAGATCGTTATGATAGGTGACCGCAAATACGATATCGAAGCGGCTTTAAATGTCGGCATAACGAGTATCGGTGTTACCTATGGATACGGCTCGAGAGAAGAACTCGAAGAAGCCGGAGCGGGAAAGATAGTAAATACCGTCGAAGGATTGAGAAGCCTTTTACTGATACCGATGGGCTTTTCGAAACCCGCCCCCGCCATTGATCTTACGGGGGAAGGCGAAAATCCCCGTAAAGCCAAGTCGCCGGAAGATTTGAAAGCCATGAGCAAGGACATAAGCCGTAAGTCCTTCGCAAACACATGGGGCTTTGTGGGACCGGCACTTATGTATTGGCTGGGAAGCTCCGCATTTTTCTACGGACTTGTGTTCCTGACGGGACTTTTCTTCAAAAATAAGGCCGAATATCCCGAAGTTTTTACGGTGATACTGTTCGGCTTGGGTCATTTGATCGCATGTCTTTTCGTAATGAAAGACTTTAAATCGGTGGCAAAGCACATTAAAGAAAATGCAGTGACGGAACCTAATTTCAAGTTTGCAATCCCCGCATTTTTCGCAGAACTTATACTGGCGGTAGCCCTTGGCAGCTTCCATAAGATATCCGCACTGATGCAGGAATCCGCCGAAGAACCGGCTTATATACCTCCCTTTGTGATAAGCCTTATCGTGTTCGGTATAATGGTTCCCGCAGCGTCCAACTTCGTATTTTCGGGAATCTGCTATCACAGAGCATCGAAGTTCATGAAGGGCACCGTTCCCATGCTGTTTACCATTATCCTTTGCTCCTTCATGGAAAGAAGCACCGGTACGGGATTTTCTCTTGCACTCATGATGGGTATTTCGATATACATCGCCGATAAGATGGGCAAGTACATCTATTCTCTCGGAAGCTTTATAGTATCGGCTCTTGTCATGGCTGCCGTTCAATATTCAACCACAACGGATGCGATATACGACGACTCGATGGCAATACTTCGATTTGTCGGCGTGGCGGGGGTGATAATGATACTCGTGAACGTATTTGACAAAAAAGAGAAAGCGAAAAACGCAGAAAAATAGAAAGATAAATATAAAAGACTGTCGGCACATTGACCGGCAGTCTTTTTGGTTTCTTTATACAATATTACAGAAGCGGAACTCCGCGTTCGGAAAGGGTCTTGACCGTTTCTTCGGGCCAGAGTGAACACTGAACTTCGCCGATGTGTGCCTTACGAAGGAAGAACATACATATTCTCGACTGGCCGATACCGCCGCCGATGGTGAAAGGAAGTTCGTCGTTTAAAACGGCCTTCTGGAAAGGAAGCTCTGCACGCTCGGGACAGCCTGCTTTGTCCAGCTGTTCTTTAAGCGACTTTGCGTCAACACGGATACCCATTGAAGAAAGCTCAAGTGCGATGTCCAGCACGGGGTAGTAAACGAAGATGTCTGCGTTAAGTGCCCAGTCATCGTAGTCGGGAGCACGTCCGTCGTGGCGTTCTCCGTTTTCTAAGACGTCACCGATTTGCATGATGCAGACAGCGCCCTTGGCTTTTGTGATGTAGTATTCACGTTCCTTGGGTGTCTTTTCAGGAAACATGTCTAAAAGCTCCTGAGATGTGATAAAGAATATGTCGTGAGGAAGGATTTCCTCAATGTAATCGTATTGGATTGAAAGATATTTTTCTGTCTTTCTTAAAACCTTGTATACGTCGTTAACAACTTCTTTTAATGTGTCGAAGTTTCTTTGCTCTTTGTAGATAATCTTTTCCCAGTCCCACTGGTCCACAAATATGGAGTGAACGTTGTCGGTTTCTTCGTCACGTCTGATGGCGTTCATGTCGGTGTATAAACCTTCGCCGTGCTTAAAGCCGTATTTCTTTAAAGCATAGCGCTTCCACTTTGCAAGGGAATGCACGATTTCGGCTTTCTTTTCAGCCTGCTCTTTAATACCGAAAACTACAGGACGTTCGACACCATTCAAATTATCATTGAGTCCCTGTCCGGGGTCCACAAAAAGCGGAGCGGAAACCCTTAATAAATTTAATCTTTCTGCCAAAAGTGATTGAAATGCATCCTTGACCGTTTTGATGGCCACCTGGGTGTCATGAAGATCAAGCTTTGGCTCATACCCTTCAGGTATCAATGTTTTTCCCATGGTTCTTCCTCCATACATATTTAATGCATATTATACTACTAAATTTAATTACAAAAATTAATTAATTGCAAGAAAAAAATCAGAGTTTTGGCCCTGACTTTAATCTTTTAAAAACTCTATAAGTTCATCATACCTTGATTTTGCGGTTTCATAGCCCACGTTATAATACTCGGTAAGTTTCTTAGGGTCAGATTCGTTGTTTGTAAGTTTCACGCCTTCAGGTCTTAATACAAAAGCCTTTCCCTCTTTTTCAAGGGCTTCAAGCTCTTCTATGGAGCTATTGTATCTATCAGGCCTTCCGTCGATTGCCTTTAAAAGCCCCTTATACTTATGATACAAAACCTTTACGGGCTTAGAGTTGTAAATGTCTCCGTTAGGGCCTTTTCTGTAGGTCTTTTCACGGGTAAAAACAACTATAATCTTATCCCATTTTTCTTCTTTCGCTTTTTCTAAGGGAATGGCATCATACATTCCTCCGTCCATCATGGGAACGCCGTCGATGTAACCTACCTTAGATAAAAGCGGGAGGGAATTTGCCACCCTTATTATGTGTAAAAATTCATCAAAATCATTGAAAGTGTCAAAGTACTTAGGA
>CAMPBP010000138.1 GCA_946639085.1 uncultured Lachnospiraceae bacterium | reverse complement strand
GCATTTGTACAGAGATCCCGCAGAATCTCTTACCGAGGACATTACTGCCGACGATCTTGCACTTGATGATATTTACAAGAGAATGAACTATTCTCAGAGCACAATGGGCGATTCCATGCTCTATAAAATGCTTCGTGAGCCTTTGACGGATGCGGAAAAAATAAAAGATCGCGGCAAAAAGATTCAATGGTTTTACGAAAATAAAGATGAAACATCATCCCTTCGTTTTTTCTTTTTCAAGATAGGCAGAATGAACAAGGTAAGCTTTTTCGATTGTATCGACTATTTTGACACGATAGGCGAGAAAAAGTGCATTAAAGACTATCTTTGTTTTGTGTTCGCTGCGATTTCGATCGCGCTGATCTTTTTCTTCCCCATGGTTGGAATCCTGCTTCTTGTTTCGACTTTTGCTTATAATATCGTTTCTTACTATTCGGCAAGAGGAACGATTGAACCTTATGTTCTTACATTTACATTCATCAACAAGTTCATAAAGAGCGCTGCTTCTTTAAAAGGCAGAAATATCGATGTTATTTCCGATGAACTCTCAGCGGTGGAAGACTACGTTGATAAACTCAAACCTTTCACAAAAAGAGCCGGCAGGATAGTAAGCAAGAGTTCACAGGTGGGAGCGGGCAATCCCTTCGAGATAATCGCCGACTACGGTAAGATGCTTTTTCATATAGATATCATAAATTTTTACAAGATGCTTTCATTTGTTAAAGGTAACATGGATCTTATCGAAGGTCTTTACAATGAACTGGGCACTGTTGAATTTTACCTCGATATCGCCATGTACAGAGCGTCGATAGACAGTTTCGCAGAACCGCAATTTGCCGGTGACCTTTCACTTGAAAATGCTTATCATCCGCTTATAAACAATCCGGTAAAGAACTCAATAAATGTAAACAGAGGAGTTCTTCTCACCGGTTCCAATGCATCGGGTAAATCAACTTTCCTTAAAACTGTTGCCATCAACATTTTGTTTGCACAGACCATCGACACCGTTTTATGTGACAGTTACTCCGGAGAGCTTTACACACTGTTTTCCTCCATGTCGTTACGCGATAATCTTGAAGGTGACAGTTACTTCATGGTTGAGATCAAAGCCATCAAGAGAATACTTGATTTTGCAAGTGCCAATACCGAAAAGAAGATCGTCTGCTTCGTAGACGAAGTACTTCGCGGTACCAACACCGTAGAACGTATCTCCGCCAGCACGGAAATACTCAGGCATTTCGCCGATCTCGGCGTTCTTTGCTTTGCCGCAACACATGACGGTGAGCTTACGTTCCTTCTTGAAGACAGGTTTGACAACTATCACTTTGAAGAAGAGATACTCGACAACGACGTCCTGTTCAACTACAAACTCAACTCCGGTCGTGCTACCGGCAGAAACGCGATCAAACTGTTAAGTGTAATGGGATTCGAAGAAACAATTGTAGACAATGCCTCCAAACGTGCGGAAGCATTCCTTGAGAAAGGACTATGGGAAGCATGAACGTAACTATTTATTCAGACGGCTCCTCAAAAGGAAACCCGGGCCCCGGCGGTTATGGCACTATCCTTCACTATATCGACAAAAACGGCACCCTTCACGAAGCATGCTACACCGGCGGCTACAAACTCACCACCAACAACCGCATGGAACTCCTCGGTGCCATCATCGGACTTGAAGCCCTTACCAAACCCTGTTTCGTAACCCTCATTTCCGATTCCAAATATTTGACCGATGCCTTCAATCAGCATTGGATCGAATCATGGACAGCCAAAAACTGGCGCAAATCCGACAAGTCGCCCGTCCAAAACGTCGACCTCTGGAAGCGGCTTCTTGCCGCCATGGAACCTCACAGCGTCAAATTCGAATGGATCAAAGGCCACAACGGCCATCCCGAAAACGAACGCTGCGACCAAATGGCATGCACCTCGGCCGAAAGTGAAAACCTTCTTGAAGATACCGGTTATATCGCCGAATAGATAATCTTTTTATCTGCAAATATTGACGCCACAGATCATATAAAAGTTCCGCTCCGGACGCGCTCGCGCTCAAAAATTTTGCGTTGCGTTACTAAGCTCGAAAAAACCTCGCTAAGTAACGACGCAAAATTAAGGTCCGGAGTCGAAACAATTATATGCTCTGTGGCTGTTTTATTTGTCGAAAATTTAGATTTTCTTAATAAATCAATTGACACTGTTTGGGCAGGCTCCTATAATGGAAATTGCACAAGATATTGTGCCGGGCATGAAATATATTACTAATGATTGTATTAGAGGGAAGGATACGTTATGAGTCAGACCGAAGAATGTAAAGACATAGATTACGGCGAAAAGTTTAAGCCTAACAGGGAAGTATGGGTCATAAAGAAGGACGGAAGCCGCGAGGCTTTTAATGTTCAGAAGGTTGTTAATGCGGTAGCGAAAAGTGCGTACAGAGCGCTTACGAAGTTTACCGTTGAAGATAATGAGAAGATCTGCAAATTTGTTGTGGATCGTATTAATGATATGGATGTACAGGAGATTCCGATCCCTGTAATGCATAATATCGTTGAGACGGCTCTTGAAGACGTTAAGCCCATAGTTGCGAAATCCTACAGAGATTATCGTAATTATAAGCAGGATTTTGTACGTATGCTTGATGACGTTTATAAGAAGAGTCAGTCTATCATGTATATCGGTGACAAAGAAAATGCCAATACCGATTCTGCGCTTGTTTCCACAAAGAGAAGTCTTATATTCAATCAGCTAAACAAGGAACTTTATCAAAAGTTCTTTATGACGACGGAAGAGATCCAGGCATGCCGTGACGGATATATCTATGTTCATGATATGTCTGCAAGACGTGATACAATGAACTGCTGTCTGTTTGACGTTGAACATGTTTTGTCGGGCGGTTTTGAGATGGGTAACATCTGGTACAACGAGCCCAAGACTCTTGATACGGCTTTTGACGTTATAGGAGATATCGTTCTTTCTGCCGCATCTCAGCAGTACGGCGGATTTACCGTTCCCAGCGTTGATCTTATTTTGGAGCCTTATGCCGAGAAGTCATATGCGAAGTATATCGATAAGTATATGAGACTTGGTATTGATAAAGATACCGCGGAAGCCGAGGCTTTAAAGGATGTAACGAGAGACTTTGAACAGGGCTTCCAGGGATGGGAATATAAGTTCAATACGGTTGCTTCTTCAAGAGGTGATTATCCTTTCATTACCGTTACTGCCGGTACAGGTACAGGCAGATTTGCAAAGCTCGGAACTATTTCCATGCTTAATGTAAGACGTAAAGGACAGGGAAAGAAAGAGTGCAAGAAGCCGGTTTTGTTCCCTAAGATCGTTTTCCTTTATGACGAGAACCTTCACGGACCGGGAAAAGAACTTGAAGATGTATTTGAGGCAGGTGTTCTTTGTTCCGCAAAGACAATGTATCCCGATTGGCTTTCTCTTACGGGTAAAGGATATGTTGCATCAATTTACAAGCAGTACGGAAAGATCATTTCTCCCATGGGTTGCCGTGCGTTCTTAAGTCCCTGGTATGAGAGAGGCGGAATGCATCCCGCAGATGAAAACGATGTTCCGATCTTTGTTGGAAGATTTAATATCGGAGCCGTTTCTTTGCACCTTCCCATGATTCTTGCAAAGGCAAGAAAAGAGAGCAGAGATTTTTATGAAGTTCTTGATTATTATCTTGAACTTATAAGACAGCTTCATATAAGAACTTATGCTTATCTCGGTGAGATGCGTGCTTCCACGAATCCTCTTGCATATTGTGAAGGAGGATTCCTAGGCGGACATTTGAAACTTACCGATAAGATCAAACCCCTTCTTAAGTCTGCTACCGCAAGTTTCGGTATTACCGCGCTTAATGAACTTCAGGAGCTTTATAACGGTAAGTCTTTGGTCGAAGACGGTGAATTCGCCGTTCAGGTTTTGGAATACATCAATAAGCGTATAAATGAGTTTAAAGAGGCTGACGGAAATCTTTATGCTATTTACGGAACACCCGCCGAGAACCTTTGCGGTTTGCAGGTTCAGCAATTCAGACGTAAGTACGGTATCATCGAAGGCGTAAGTGACAGGGAATATGTTTCAAACTCATTCCATTGTCATGTTTCCGAAGATATCACTCCCATTCAGAAACAGGATCTTGAGAACAGATTCTGGGATCTTTCAAACGGAGGAAAGATTCAGTACGTTAAGTATCCCATCGATTACAATATTGAAGCGGTAAAGACTCTTATAAGAAGAGCGATGGATATGGGATTCTATGAAGGCGTAAATCTTTCCCTTGCTTATTGCGATGATTGCGGACATCAGGAACTTGAGATGGACGTTTGTCCTACGTGCGGAAGCCGTAACCTTACAAAGATAGATCGTATGAACGGATATCTCAGCTATTCGCGTGTACATGGCGATACCAGATTAAACGATGCCAAAATGGCTGAAATTGCAGAAAGGAAGTCCATGTAAATGCGTTATCATAATATTACAAAGGACGACATGAAGAACGGTGACGGTCTTCGTGTAGTTCTGTGGGTTGCAGGCTGCAATCATTGCTGTAAGGGTTGTCAGAATCCATGTACATGGGATCCCGACGGCGGATTGTTGTTTGATGATGCTGCCAAAGCAGAGATTTTTGAACAACTTGATAAATCATATATTTCGGGCATCACTTTTTCCGGCGGCGATCCTCTTCATCCCGCAAACAGAATGGATGTAAGAGCTTTGGCCCATGAAATCAGGGAAAAATATCCCGATAAGACTATCTGGGTTTATACCGGCGATGTTTGGGAGAACATCTATCAT
>CAMPBP010000137.1 GCA_946639085.1 uncultured Lachnospiraceae bacterium | reverse complement strand
TGCTTTGTCCTCAACATTCCGAAATCCGCAGTATACTTCTTTTCCGTGATCTTCCTGAAACCCGGTGTTTCCGCAATGACTTTTCCGAATTCGTCGGTTATCCAGTATTCGAAATCGTCTTCGATCTCGTAATTCATGAATTCTTTTAACATTACGTCATTTGCGAAACCTTCGACCACTTTACCGGTTATGCTTTCAATGCAGGTTTCTTTGGATGCATTGTACCAGTCTGCATCCGATTCATCGTAAAAGTATACACCTGCGATACATGCTGTAAGAGTAAGCACGGAAACGATAAAGAAAAAGAACATTATTATCTTTCCGGCTATCGAACGAACGAATCGTTTCATTTTTTTCTTTCTCCTTCAATTTTATACCCCTGTCCGAAAACAACTTTTATATAACGCGGGTCTGCGGGATCGATCTCGATCTTTTCACGAAGATGTCTGATGTGCACCGCCACCGTGTTGTCCGAACCGAACGGTTTCTCTTTCCAGACCGTGGAATAGATCTCTTTGGGAGAAAAAACACGGTCCGTATTGGTCATCAACAACTTAAGAATGTCATATTCCTTGGGAGTGAGATTGACCGGTTCGCCGTCCAGGAAAACTTCTTTCGAGCGATCGTTTATTTCAAGACCGCGGATGGAAAGAGTTCCCGAAACTTCGGTGCCGCCGCCGAGCTTAAGAAAGCGTCTTAACTGCGAGCGGACTCTTGCGGTCACCTCCAAAGGATTGAAGGGCTTCGTAATGTAGTCGTCCGCGCCTACGTTCAAACCGAGTATTTTGTCGGTGTCCTCGCTCTTGGCCGTCAGCACGATTATCGGCACATTGGAAAAATCCCTTATCTTTGCCATGGCTGTAATTCCGTCCATAACGGGCATCATGATGTCCATTAAGACAAGCTGTATATCATTGCTTTGCAAAACTTTAAGTGCTTCCTGTCCGTTATAGGCTTCATAGAGCGTATAATCCGGATCGGACAGATAGATCTTTAACGCGTTTACAATATCTTTTTCATCATCACATATTAATATGTTAGGCATGCATTTTCTTCCTCCCGACGAGTTTAATTATATTATGAAGGGGATTTAAGTTGGAATACGTAATCGTATTAAGATTTGATGAAGATAGTAATTTCGGGACATGACAAAAGTCACATGCAAAACATAACTTATCTCACTACAAAGACGACGTCTCCATTTGTAAGATGGTACTGTACAAAGAAACCAAACGCAAAAACGTAAACATAAAAGGAGAGAACATGGCAGCAATTCTTAAAACAAAAGATCTTACAAAGAAATACGGAAACAAGATCGTGGTAGATAACTTAAACCTCGAGATCGAGGAAGGTGAGGTGTTCGGACTTTTAGGACCCAACGGTGCCGGCAAGAGTACCACCATGAACATGATATGCGGGATCGTAAAACCCACCCTCGGTGAAGTCGAGTTCCTGGGCAAGGATTTCAAAAAGAACAGAAAAGAGCTTTGCAGACAGCTTGGTTACATCCCCCAGCAGCTTGCGATACACGGCAACTTAAAAGCATGGGAAAATGTAGAGCTTTTCACCTCTCTTTACGGAATAAAGGGAAAAGAACTTTCTAAGATAATCGATGAGTCACTTGAGTACGTAGGACTTCTTGATAAAAGAAACGAGTACGCAAAGACATTCTCGGGCGGTATGAAGAGACGACTTAACATCGCATGTGCCATCGGTCACGATCCGAAGCTTCTCATCTTCGACGAGCCTACGGTAGGTATCGATCCTCAGTCGAGAAACTTCATCCTTGAAAGGATCAAAGAGTCCAACGAAAAGGGCGCCACCGTCATCTATACAAGCCACTATATGGAAGAGGTGGAAGCCATCTGCACAAGAATAGCGATCATGGACAACGGTAAGATAATCGCCATCGGAACAAGCGAAGAGTTAAAGAAGATGGTGGTAAGCGATCCTTCCACCATCACTTTGGAAGAAGTGTTCCTTACACTTACCGGCAAGAAATTACGAGACATATAAGAAAGAGGCGAAAAGATGATACGTTACCTCATAAAAAACAACATTAAGCTGATGGGCAGAAGCCCCATAAACATTTTTCTTTATATAGTAATGCCTCTCATTTTGATAGCCGTTCTTTCAAGCTCCTTCGACGACCTTATGAAGAAGTATGAAGGTGATGAGAATTTAAAGGCAGGCTACAGGATCGAGGGCACCGATACTTCAAAGGAAGCCGTGGAAGCGTTGGTCGATATAGCAAAGGACAATGGAGTCGACTTTACCGAGTACGCGACCGGGGAGATAAAGGACATCGTGAGCGACGAGGAACTAAACGGATTCGTGGTATTTAACGGCGATTCTTACACGGTGTACGAGACCGAGGAAGAAAAAGAGGCCGGCAAGGCGATCGAGTTTTTGATCGGAACATTCTATGAGAGCGCCATAGCAACCGCCATGGGCGTTGACACCGAGGCTGTGACAATAAGTAAGAAAGAAGCCTTTTACGTAGAGCCGGTGGATTCCACGGATTATTACGGAATAGTTGAGGTGGTTTACTTCGGCTGGTGCGCCATCGTATGCGGTGCTTCACTTTTCATGAACGAAAAGAAATATAAGATAAAGAACAAATACATCGTAGCCGACATTTCGGAACCCAAACTCTATCTTTCAAAGTTTGCACCCATGGCGGTGGTGGTTATCGCAGGAGCGGTGATCGCGGCGGTGCTCTCGGTAGTTCTCTTTAAAGTTAACTGGGGCAACATACTGTTATCGCTTCTCATAGTGGCTTTGTCTGCAGCGGCGGCAACGGCATTCGGTCTTATGCTTCATTCCTTTACGGACAACATGGTAGTCACGATAATCGCCACATTCACCATCGTATGGTTTTTGGGCTTCTTCGGAGGAAGTTTTGAAACATATATGTTCTCCGCTCAGCCCATGATTTTAAAACTGTTGTCACCCATTTACCACACCAACAGGGCTTTGGTGGAACTTTCAAGCATGGGGGATAGCCGATTCGTATCAAGTTCCATACTGTTTTCTTTATCCATCATGGCAGTATGTTCAATTCTCGCGATATTTGCAGGTATGGCAAGGAGGAAAGTTAAATCATGACAACAATGATCAAATCCAGTTTAAAGCTACTTTTCAGAGCAAAGGCGTTCTGGTTCTTTCTCCTGATAGTACCTTTTCTTTCAACACTTATGTTAAGGTCCAAAATGGACTCTTCAATGGCATATGTTACGGGCTTCGAGCAAAAAGTTCAGGAGCTTACCGGAGCGGATGAGAAAGTTGCATATTACGGCGGAAAAGGCGAGTACCTTTTAAAAGTCTACGACGCTTCAAACAGTACGCTCAGCAACTATCTTCTTGATAAAACGGCAAAGACCGGCATGATCCTGGTAATGAGGGCAGACATTACCTCAGAGGTTAAGGAAGGCGTTTTGGATGAGTCTTTCATCGATGACCGTCTGGCATTCGACGGCGAAGAAGACCGTATGGGCGCAGTGCTGGTGATCGCTCCCGATTTCGACGAACTGGTGCTTAGCGGGGAAGCTTCCAAGGCAGTCACCTTATACGCTCTTTCCGACGATGAGCGTACAGAGGCTGTTGAGGGAACCCTGGGTCTTCAGCTTTCAAAGATGGAATCGCTTAAAGATTATGCCGCCATGTACAGCGACAAAGAAACCGATAAGGCACTCGTTAAGATGCTTGAAAAGGCGGATGAGAACCTTCCGAAAAAAGAACTGGTTTCGATCTCCGGAAGCGGAAAAGAAACACTTACAAAAGAGCAGACAAATATGAAGACCAACATCGGTTATTCCTTCGTATTCCTTACCCTTGCTTATGTATTCTGCGGAATCTTCGTGGCTTACAATGCCATAACCGAGCAAAAGAACGGCGTTACTGTAAGAGTGGATCTTTCCGGAACGAGCCAGGCGGCATATTTCGTTGCAAAGTTCGTTACGGTGTTCGTAACAACGGTACTGGTTACGGCATTCGCGGTATTGTACGGCTTTATAATGGGCGTCAACGATTTCGGAATGGAAAGAGTGAAATATTACGCACTTGTATTCCTTATGGGACTCATATTCGGTTCCATAAGCATGCTTATCGGAATCCTCGCCGGAGACGTAATGAGTTCAACGATTGCGGCATTCACGATCTGGTGTATGTCAAGCTTACTCAGCGGAATGTACTTCCCCATCAAGTACACTACGGTAGGGCTTAAGATACTTTCGTCGATAATGCCTCAGAAGTGGTTCATCGATGCGGTTGAGATGATATTTGTTAAAGACAATGATGTGTTTGTTATGATAATATGTGTTACAGTAGCATACATTCTTGCGATATTAAGTATAGGCGCTTTAGGCCTTAAGATGAAAAGGACCGAAGAATGGGGGACCAATTAAAGAAAAACCTTCATATTTTGATCCGACTTGCGATAGTGGTTTCGTTCATCATTTACGGGACCGTCGCATATTACGGAAACGAGGAAAGGACAGGAGTATCTTTTGGGATACTCCTGCTTATTTCGTTATTTTTTGCGCTCATAACGGTTAAAGAACTGGTTGAAAAAGGAAAAGCCATCGCCCTCATGGCGGCGGTTTTGGTGCTGGCGATACTGTTTTACTACGGCGGCAACGGATACGTGCTTTTGCTTTGGTATCTGTCCTTTGAACTTTTGGCGTTGTTTAAGGCAACGCTGCCCTTTTTCTTTTTACCTTTTATATGGCTTTTTATGGACGTGCCGAAAGATTTGGGGTTAAGGATAGTTTTAATGACCCTTCTGGCGGTGTGCTACATTGAGTATGAGTTTGGCATCGCACCCTACAGGAA
>CAMPBP010000136.1 GCA_946639085.1 uncultured Lachnospiraceae bacterium | reverse complement strand
CTGGCCCGCATTCCAGACACAGTTCGGATTCGTTCCCTGCTATGTTAACAGCCGTTTGACCGGACGCGGAATTCCCGTATCCTGTGAAGTAGATATCTACGGATGCCTTTCCGAGTTTATCGGAACATGTGTATCGGATGATATCGTTACTTTGCTTGATATCAACAACTCCGTTCCCAAGGATATGTACAAAGAATCTATCGAAGGCAAATTCGATTACAAGCATACAGATACATTCATGGGCTTCCACTGCGGTAACACATGCTCCAAGAAGCTTGCATTCCATGAGATGAAGTATCAGATGATCATGGCAAGAGCACTTCCTATCGAAGTTACAAACGGAACTTTGGAAGGTGACATCGTTCCCGGTGATATCACATTCTATCGTCTTCAGTCAACAGCTGATGCTAAGATCAGAGCATATGTTGCAGAAGGTGAAGTACTTCCCGTAGCTACCAAGTCATTCGGTGGTATCGGTGTATTCGCCATCAAGGAAATGGGACGTTTCTATCGTCACGTGCTCATCGAGAAGAACTATCCTCACCACGGTGCCGTTACATTCGGACATCACGGAAAGGCTCTCTTCGAGGTATTTAAGTATCTTGGAGTTCCGATTGAGGATATCAACTACAATCAGCCCGCTTCTCTTCCTTATCCTACAGAGAACCCTTTTAAGTAAGAGGATGGCATCTGATTTTGCGGTTTAAAAGCAATTGATAGTAAGAAATTAAGTTTTTTAGCAAAACCCCGCGATACATTCGCGGGGTTTTGTTGTATACTGTGAAGGAAAGCTTTTAGGAGGATTGGTATATGAAAATCGTTATATTGGAAAGAGCCAGTGTGGGACTTGATGTCAGTGTAGACATGTTTCAGGAGATCGGCGAAGTTGAGATCTACAACAATACGCTTTACAAAGACATCGCAAAGCGTGTCGAAAATGCGGATATCATCATAGCAAACAAGTCAAAACTCAACGAAGAAACGTTAAAGAACGCTCTTAACGTTAAGCTTATCTGTGAATTTGCCACAGGTTTTGACAATGTTGACATCGAATATTGCAAAAAGCGCAAGATAGGTGTCTGCAACGTAAGAGACTACAGCACCGATATGGTCGCTCAGCATACGTTTGCTCTTGCTTTTTATCTTTCCGAGAAACTCGAGCACTACGACATGTATGTTAAGTCCGGCAGATACGGTTCCCAGGACAGATTTTCCAATTTCGATATTCCTTTTTATGAGTTTGCGGGTAAGACGTGGGGCATCGTCGGAATGGGTAATATCGGAAGAAAGGTTGCATCCATCGCAAAAGCCTTCGGCTGCAGAGTTATCTTTTATTCTGTCACGGGTAATTCAACCGTTACCGAATATGAAAGAGTTGACTTTGATACATTGTTAAAAGAGTCTGATTATCTTTCGCTTCACTGTCCTCTTTCGGATCTTTCACGCTCGCTCATTAACGAGGAAGCTCTTTCAAAGATGAAGAATACCGCATATCTTATAAATGTTGCCCGGGGTCCCGTTGTAGACGAGAACGCACTTTACGATGCACTTGTATCGGGCACAATCGCAGGCGCAGGCCTTGATGTTTTGTCAAAAGAGCCCATCGCCAAGGACAATCCGCTCTCGAAGATACAGGATTCTTCCCGTCTTATCATTACGCCTCATCTTGCATGGGCGTCGGTTGAAGCCAGAGAAAGATGCGTTAAGATGACATACGATAACATAAAGGCATTCATGAACGGAGAGAAGTTATCAAGAGTCGATCTGTAAAGGAGAAATGTAATGAATAAGATCATAGGAATCATCGGCGCCATGGATCTCGAAGTTGAAAAGCTTATCGAAGCCATGGAGCAAAAAGAAGAGATCACATTCGGAAAAAGAAAATTCTATAAGGGTAAGCTTGAAGGTACCGACGTTGTACTTGCAAGATGCGGTGTCGGTAAAGTAAACGCCGCGCTTACCGTTCAGATGATGGTGGATAAATTCGGTATCACGGATATCATCAATACAGGTGTTGCGGGATCGCTTAACGAAAAGATCGATATCGGAGATATCGTACTTGCCACAAACGCCGTATATCATGACATGGAAGCCATCGCTTTCGGATACGAAAGAGGTCAGGTTCCTCAGATGGATGTTTTCGAATTCCCCACATCCAAAGAACTTATCGATATTGCTGAAGAGGCCTGCAAAAAGGTTAATCCTGATGTAAAAGTATTCAAAGGAAGAGTTGCATCCGGCGATCAGTTTATTGCCGACAAAGAAACAAAGAACTGCATAGTTAAGTACTTTTCGCCTCTTTGTGTTGAGATGGAAGGAGCGGCAATGGCTCACGCCGCCTATGTTAACAATATAAACTGTCTCATAATAAGAGCCATTTCCGATAAGGCAGACGATTCCGCCGAGATGGACTATCCTACCTTTGAGAAAAAAGCGGCTGTTCACTGTGCGGGAATGGTCAGAGAAATGATGAAACACATTTAAAGGAAACACAAAATGAAAGTTAAAGAAAACGAATATATTATCAACAATAAACCTTTGTTTAAGAAGCTTCTTGATGAGCTTTTAAAAGAGTTTGATTATGCATCCGTACTTGCGGTAGACGCTACCGGAAAATCTTACGCCGCATCAAGAAACGGTATAAGTATCTCTGCCGACAGCAGAATGTCCGTGCAAAGAGGTTTTACCGTAAAAGTATACTTTGACGGATGTTATGCGGAGTATTCCGGAAACGCCATCAGCGAAGAAGGTATAAAGGATATCATTGCCACGATAAAAGATGAACTTTTGATTCTTTCAAAAGATCGTTCCAAATCTTCCTACGATCTTCCCGATGACGATCCCATCGTATTTGACAAGAGTACGGAATATGAGATCGATCCCGAAGAGATGGGCGATGAAGCCATCATCAATAAACTTAAAAAGATGCACGAAGACGGTCTTAAGAAAGATGAGCGTATAGTTGACTGCTTCACAAGATATACCTATCAGAAGTATTCAAAACTCTTTTTATCGAAAAACCGTGATATGGTTCAAAACGTTATGTGGGGAGTTGCTTACGTGATAGCTCTTTCTGCAAAAGGAGAGGAGATCAAGCAGGCTTACAGACCGGTTTCTTTGCTTGGGGGTGCCGAGATATTTAAAGAGATGGATTCTCTTACCGATTCAGCGGTAAAAGAGGCAATCGAACTTATCGACAGCGAACCTCTTAAGCCCGGAACTTATGAATGTATCTGCTCGCCCGAGACCACCGGAATGATCGTTCACGAAGCATTCGGCCATGGCGTGGAGATGGATATGTTTGTAAAGGACAGAGCCCTTGCAAAGAGTTACATGGGAGAATATGTAGCTTCACCTCTTATCACCATGCACGACGGAAACAAAGTTGACGATACCGCAACGTATTTCTTTGATGACGAAGGTACTCTTGCACAGGATACGATCATCATCGAAAAAGGAATACTTAAAGCCGGAATAAGCGACCTTCAATCCGCCAAGGCACTGGGCACAAAGCCTACCGGAAACGGAAGACGCCAGGACTACACCAGAAAAGCTTACACCCGTATGACAAATACATACTTTGAGTCCGGAACCGACAAGCTTGAAGATATGATCGCTTCCGTTAAAGACGGTCTTTATCTTGAAAGCCCTTCATCGGGAATGGAAGATCCCAAGAACTGGGGTATTCAGTGTATGGTAAGCATTGCAAGAGAGATAAAGGACGGCAAATTTACCGGAAAGATATACTCACCCATCATCTTAACGGGTTACGTTCCGGATCTTCTTAAGTCCATCACCATGGTTTCGGATACGCTTGATATACTCGGTTCGGGTTATTGCGGAAAAGGACATAAGGAATGGGTTAAAGTTTCGGACGGCGGCCCTTATATTAAAGCGACTATAAATTTAGGTTAGGAACGATTATGGAAAGATATATTGATATACTTAAAAGCTGCGGAGTTGATATCTGGTTTATTAAAGAAAAGTCGGTTTATTCCAATGAACTTTTCTTCATAAAGAAAAAACTTGATATGCGCCGCATCAACAATTCAAAAGATTCGATCATCACGGTATATTGCGATAAAGAGATCGAAGGCGAAAAGATGCGCGGAAGAAGCGATATCATCGTAGCCGACACAATGAGCGACGAAGAGATCAAAAAGATGATAAAAGACGCTTTATATGCGGCTTCTTTCTCCCTTAATCCCTTCTTTGAACTTCCCGCACCGGAAGTAAGTGATACCGTAGTTAATAAGAGCACACTTAACGACATTGAGTTTTCAAAGATAGCGGATAAGTTTGCAGATGCGGCATATGAAGTCGATAACGACAAAGATGCATTCATCAACTCCATGGAGATATTTGTGGAAGAGCATAAGGTTCATATGCAAGGATCCACGGGTACAGATGTTTCATACGTTAAAAGAGTCGTAAACGGAGAACTTATCACACAGTGTAAGTCTTTGCAGGATGTTGAAACCTATGAACAGTTTGCTTATGACGATCTTTCAATCGACGATTTTAAGCGTCTTATCAAGAATACTTTAAAGCACACAAAAGACAGATCCTTTGCAAAAGATAAGCCCAAGACGGGCATAAGCGATGTGATCATTTCCGATGCCCATATGCCGGAACTCATGAAGTTCTATTTTGAGCGCGGCAACGCTGCGATGATCTATCCCGAGTATTCAAATTACAAGATCGGTCTTAACGTACAGGGCGACGATGTAAAAGGCGATAAGTTAAACATCCTTTACGAGCCCGTCAATCCTTTCAACGATGAAGGAATAAAGATGATCGAAAGACCCTTCCTTGAAGACGGTGTGGTAAAGACCATTTGCGGTAATCA
>CAMPBP010000135.1 GCA_946639085.1 uncultured Lachnospiraceae bacterium | reverse complement strand
ATGTAATACCATATCTCGCTGCCGGTCGTCTCGTAACCTGTTACCACAACCATCATTCCGCCGTCAACGCTGCCTACTCTGTCGGTAGAAGTCGAAGGACCTTTTCTTACGTTAACGCTTGAATTTGCCTTTGCATCGATGGGTTCAACCTCGATAAGGTCGGTGCTTGCAATCGGTACGCCGTTGGATGTGGGCTCAACCGGAGTGACTGCGGGCTGAGTTGTCGTCGTATCCGTCGTTGTCGTCGTGGTTGTTGTAGTTGTAGTGGAAGTATCTGTTGTAGTGGTGGTCGTTGCGGGTGATGCTGCGGGAACCGTACCTGATGTGGACACAAGGTCGCTTCGAACATATCCGTAGCTCTTTGCTTCTACCACAACTTTATACCATGTGCTTCCTGCCGAATCGGTAGTCGTATCAACGATTTCAAGCACATCGTTTTTCATTGCGCTGGCAACGATCTTTCCTCCCGTTCCGGGCGTCTCTCTTATGTAAGCGCCGTCAACGGTAACGGTTGCTTTCGCATTGTCCGCAAATGCATTTACGGGAAAAAGAAAAATCCCCAGCACTACGACAAATGCCGCCAAAACTGTTTTGATCACTGAATCAAATCTCTTCATTTGAATCCCCTCCGGAAAGCTTTCTTATGCTTCGTCAATAGCTTTTCCGATATCGGTACGCATGTATTTGTTTTCAAACGTAACCCATTCGGTAGCTTCGTATGCTTTCTTTCTTGCTTCTTTAAGCGTGCTTGCAGTAGCTGTCACGCCGAGAACTCTGCCTCCGTTCGTAACGATCTTGCCTTCTTCGTTGAACTTCGATCCGGCATGGAAACAGAAGTAATCTTCTTTGCCTTTGAATGCCTCAAGACCTTTGATCTCGAAACCTTTTTTGTATTCAAGCGGATACCCGTCGCTTGCAAGTATTACGCAAACAGCGGCATCATCACCAAACTCAACAGGTGTCTTATCAAGTGTTCCGTCTATGCAGGCTTCAAATATATCTATGATGTCGCTCTTTAATCTGGTAAGAACGACCTGAGCCTCGGGATCGCCGAAACGGGCATTGTATTCAAGAACCTTCGGTCCTTTGGGAGTTAACATGAGTCCGAAGAAAATGACTCCCTTAAACTCTCTTCCTTCTTTGGCCATAGCCTCAACGGTGGGCTTAAAGATCTTCTCTTCGCAGAACGCTTCAACTTCCTTTGTGTAGAAAGGACTGGGTGAGAAGTTACCCATACCGCCGGTATTGAGACCTTCGTCATTATCTTTTGCACGTTTGTGATCCTGTGCGGAAGACATTGTCTTTACTGTCTTTCCGTCAACAAAGGATAAAACCGAAACCTCGCGTCCCGTCATGAACTCTTCGATAACGAGCTTGTTTCCTGCGGAACCGAATTTCTTATCAAGCATGATCTCCTTAACACCGTCAATCGCTTCTTCCAGATTGTTGCATATAAGAACGCCTTTTCCCAGTGCAAGGCCGTCAGCCTTTAAAACGATGGGCATGTCTGCCGTCTTAAGATACTCAATCGCTTTATCCGCATCGTCGAAAGTTTCGTATGCAGCGGTGGGAATGTTGTATTTCTTCATAAGGTCTTTCGAAAAAGCTTTGCTGCCTTCCAAAATTGCTGCGTTCTTTCTCGGTCCGAAAACTCTCAACCCTTTTTCTTCGAAAACATCAACGATTCCTCCTACAAGCGGATCGTCGGGTCCGACTACGGTAAGATCTATGTCGTTGTCTTTTGCAAAAGCGGCAAGCTTGTCAAACTCCATGACTTTGATGTCAACAATCTCCGCAAGTTCGCTGATTCCGGCATTTCCTGGTGCGCAGTAGATCTTCGAGACCTTCTTCGATTTAGAGATTGCTCTCACAATGGCATGCTCTCTGCCACCGCTTCCTATCACAAGGACTTTCATTTCTTCTCCTCCACAATGTTGATACAACCCTTTATGTATGCGCCCTCTTTTGATCTGTTTAAGAAGCGTACTTTCGGATGAGCGGATATTACTATCTCAAACTCTCTTATGTATTCCGCCATCTTTGCATCGGTATATACATAATCACCTGTTACGCTCTTTACCTTGGGCATGTTTTTTTCTTCGTACTCTGTATAATCCATTGTTCCCGCTGCGTGAGATTTTCCTCCGGGGAACGCAAGATCTATACCTACAAGTTCAATCGTCTTCGCTTTAAAATACAAAGCTACTTCCGCACAGAACAGCGTGACCGTTCCCACATCATCCCATGTTTTTTCTCCGCTTGCCTTGTACAGCCAATCAGAGAAGTAATAACCGCTGCTGGGAACCACATACTTTTTGCCTTTATACTTCGAAGAAAACTGCCAGCTTGCGGAATCGCTTATGATAAGCGGAACATCCTGATATTCCACATCCTTTAAGTGTCCGTATGTTCTGCTGCCCATATCCACCGCACAGATGAAATCGGGTGCAATTCCTTCATTAAGCAGTCTCTTGTATATGGTGGACGCCGCGATAATGTATTTCGTGTCTGTAACAGATCTTAAGTAGTCGATATTGTAATCGACCGAAGGACCACCGCCGACTACTATCCAGTCATCGCTTTCCTTCGTAAGCTTAATATCTTTTAAGCGTCCTGAAGCGTTCTTTGTATTTTTGTAAAAATTGTTTTCTACCACGTCGATATAATTGTTTCTCGACGTTACGGAAAGAAGAACGGTCCTCGCATACGATGCGGCTCTTTCGGATAGCCTTGAAAGAATGTCTTCCTCGATGTTGATTATCGCATCGTCGTTTTTATAATCATCTATAAACTTTGAAAAGAACTTGTCCGTAAGTTTATCGCTGTCTCGCTCTATAACTATGTGAAGCTTGTCTTCCGGAATCTTTGAAAGAACTCCGTACATGGTCGCATACTCGACAAGCGTTCTGTCGGTGTCGTAAATATATATGTCAAGCGCTCCTTCGGAGAGTTTAAATATCTCCCACGCAAGATAACCAAGTTCAATGCCGAGAGAACAAAAAGCGCTCGCTTTGGGGCAATACATTGTCTTTGCTTTTCGGTAAGCTTCCCACAAAGGATCTTTTGCGCTAACAAGTTTTCTGCCACGTTTAACGTTCTCTGCGCAAAGGAATCCGGAGTCCGAAGAAAACAGCCTGTAATCTCCTTCGGTGACATCAATGGCGGGTGTGCTCTTCATAACATGTTCAAAAAGCGGAATGATCTCTTCGATCCTGTCGGCCGTATCCGGAAGATCGGTGTTGTTGGCGGCTTTGCTCGTTTCCACAACTTTTGCCCAAAGATCGTTCGCAAAAACCGGATCCGTCTCAACGTATTCCTTGATCATTTCCGTCATGGGCTCCATTGTTTCTTCCCACAACGACTTAAACCGAATCCATCTGGAACCGTTAAGTTCTTCGGCCATCTTTTTAAGATTTGTGATTATGCCCGCTTTTGCGTAAATCTCTTCGATAAAATCTTCCGCCATAAGTCATCCTTATCCTATAGCTATAACGCCGTCGCTTATCTTGGAAATGACGTCGGGTAAGATGATCCACTCGGCCTGTTCCATGACGCGCTTCTGCAAAACCTCGGGGGTATCGCCGTCAAGAACTTCGACTGCCTTTTGCGCAAGTATCCTGCCCGTATCTATTCCTTCGTCAACAAAATGAACCGTCGCACCGGTCACTTTTACTCCTCTTGCAAGAACGGCTTCGTGAACTTTAAGTCCGTAATAGCCTTTTCCGCAGAAAGAAGGGATGAGCGAAGGATGAATGTTAATTATCCTGTTTTTAAACGCTTTAACCACGATCTCGGGAACGTTTACAAGAAAGCCCGCGAGTACCACAAGATCGGGGTTGGCTGCTTTTAAAGACTCAAGAAGTGCATTATTGAACTTCTCTCTGTCTTCAAAGTCTTTAGGTGAAACGCACTCGAAAGCTACGTTTCTTGACTTTGCTCGCTCGAAAGCGTAAGCGTTTCTGTTGTTGCCGATGACCTTAACGACCTCGGCATTTTTGATCTTCTTATCTTCTATAGCTTTGAAAATAGCTTCGAGATTGGTGCCTCCGCCGGAAACACATACCGCAATCCTTAACATATTTCCACGCCTTTCTCGCCTGCCTTGATAACACCGAGAGCGAATGCATCTTCACCGGCTGCCTTGATGGCTTCGATGGTAGCGTCTGCATCTGCTGCATCTACGCAAAGTACCATTCCGACACCCATATTGAAGGTGTTGTACATCATTTCTTCGGTGATGTTTCCCTTCTTTTGCATCATCTTAAAGATTGCGGGAACTTCGTAACTTGATTTAATAACGCTTGCCAAAGCTCCGTCGGGAAGCATTCTGGGAATATTCTCATAAAAACCGCCGCCTGTGATGTGGCTGCAGCCTTTTATCTTAACGCCTGCATCTTTAACACTCTTTAATGCTTTAACATATATCTTTGTGGGAGCTATGAGTGCTTCGCCCAGGGTGGTTCCCAGTTCTTCGTAATATGTGTTGAGACTGTCTTTTGTCATCTCGAACACTTTTCTTACCAAAGAAAAACCGTTTGAATGAACGCCCGATGAAGCGATTCCGATAAGTGCATCGCCGGGTTTGATGTCTTTTCCGGTGATAAGATCTTTCTTTTCAACAACGCCTACCGAAAAGCCTGCAAGATCGTATTCGTCTTCGGGCATAAGTCCGGGATGCTCTGCTGTCTCGCCGCCTACAAGTGCACATCCTGCCTGCATACATCCTTCTGCGACACCCTTAACGATGGTAGCGATCTTTTCGGGATAGTTTTTGCCGCAAGCTATGTAATCGAGGAAGAACAAAGGCTCGCCGCCGGCACATGCAACGTCGTTAACGCACATTGCAACACAGTCGATACCGATCGTATCGTGTTTGTCGAGTAA
>CAMPBP010000134.1 GCA_946639085.1 uncultured Lachnospiraceae bacterium | reverse complement strand
TTTGCGCGTATTACGCGAGCAATTGAAACAAACCGCCTGCCAATTCGGCAGGCGGTCATTCTTTTCATATCGCTTTCAAACGTCTTTTTCAACAATATCGACAGTTCTATATCGATCGGCGTTTATATAGTTGCCGTCTTTGTAATACAACGCGCCGTTCAGCATCACCTCGGAAGGTATTTTCTTTTTGCCGCTATAAACAGCTATATAGAATTCATCGTCTTTAAGAGTGAGCTGCTTTCCCGAAAGCCTCTCATACTCGCTTACAGGCACAAACAGCACTTCCCACAGTTTTTCGTTTGTAGAGGTGTTAAGTTCGCCTCCCCAAAGATCTCTGTCATTACTGAAGATATCGCCTACCCAATAGAAGAGATCGTCAACCGTCTTTGTAGTAGTCTTGTTTTCGAGTTCATATCCCGCTTCTTTTGCGGCATTTTCAAAGAAATCGTCCAGATCCTTCTCCACTTCGGCAGAAATATCCGGAGAATTATCAAGATCCCTGTAAACACGCATCATCACATCTGAAGGATACATTGTATTAAGACCGTACTCTTTTCCGAAATACATGCAGGTTGTGGAAGAAAGCATGACAAGTACCATTGTTGAAAGGATACATATCGTTGCCAGTCCCGCTCCGTTTCGTTTCATCCTGTATACCATTTGGGACAAAGAAACAAAGTGTTTTCTGGAATAATAGTATTTCTTGTTCTTTTGAAGCACTCTGCAAAGCGTGACGGAACCTGCGATAAAGATAAGATAAGTTGCCAGAATAACGAGTACAACAGCCAAAAAGAACAACGTCAATGCAGACAAAGGACTCTTGGTGGTGACTGAGATATAATAAGCCACAGCCAACATTATCACCCCCGCAAGAGCGATCAGCCAGTTTGCTTTCGGAGGCTTTTCACCAACCTTGTCATTTTTCATAAGATCTATCGTATTGAGTCTGTATACTCTTACGACACTTCTTACCATCAAAAGTGCAAATATCGCCCCAAAGAAAACGAGTGTTCTCCAAATCCCTCCCCAGTATATGTGAAAGGAATAATCCTGCTCGGCATTTATTATCTTGTACATTATCGTCTGCACAAGTTTTTCAAACAATATACCCACCAAAAGACCTGCGATCATCGAAATACTTCCGGTCATAAAAGCTTCGGAAGCAACGATCTTGGCAATATGGATCTTGCTCATGCCCAGCACGTTGTAAAGGCCGAATTCTTTTGTCCTGGCACCGATCAGAAACGAATTGGTGTAGAGCAAAAACAGTACTCCGAAGATAACTATCACATACGTTCCGAGTCCGAGTATTATGGCAAGATAGCTTCTTCCTCCGATAGAAGAGGAATCCACATCCATCATGAGCGCATACAGAATATAGAAAACAGCTATGGTTCCGATAGAAGTTATCATATACGGAACATAAAGCTTTGAGTTGTTTTTTACGCCGTTTATCGCAAGTGACGCAAACAGTCCTCTCTTTCTTGTTTTATCCATTATCTGTCACCTCCGGTCTGAAGCATCGTAAGTGTATCCGAGATGCTCTGATACATCTGCTCATCGGTTTGATCGCCTTTATAAAGCTGGTGATATACAACTCCGTCTTTGATAAAAAGAACACGTTTCGCTTTGCTGGCTGCCTTTACGGAGTGAGTTACCATAAGGATGGTCTGACCCATTGCATTGATCGCTTCAAAAAGTGAAAGAAGCTCATCGGTCGACTTGGAATCGAGCGCTCCGGTAGGCTCATCGGCAAGAACAAGTCTCGGATTGGTGATAAGCGCTCTCGCTACCGCAGCACGCTGTTTCTGTCCGCCCGACACTTCATAAGGGTACTTCTTTAGAAGATCGCTAATACCAAGCCTCTTGGCAATAGGCACTATCTTCGGTGCCATTTCTTTGTAACTTTCACCCGCAAGTACGAGGGGAAGAAAGATATTGTCTTCGAGCGTAAAAGTATCAAGAAGATTGAACTCCTGAAATACAAATCCGAGATTATCACGTCTGAACTTTGCAAGTTCCTTGTCTTTTATCTTGGTGATATCCTCATCGTCAAGGAACACGCTGCCTGCGGTAGGCTTATCAAGGGAAGCTACTATGTTGAGCAGAGTGGTCTTTCCGGAGCCCGACTCACCCATGATAGCCACGTACTCGCCTTCGTTCACATCAAAGGTGACGCCTTTTAACGCCTCTACCTTGTTCGACGAAAGTCTTGTCGTATACGTTTTCTTAAGATTATTTACATCAAGTATTTTCATTACCATTCTCCTTCGAATTTAATTGTCTGTTCATATTGTCTAAAGCCCTGTCGCGGATCGGCGCCTGCAGAAACGTGACCGGCTTACAAAAGAAGTTTAAAACAAAAAAAATGCAAGCTCCATTTCATATGCTTACATTTTTACCTTAAAATCTTACACTTTTGTAAGAAAACATTTCTTTATATGCAGAACATATATATTGGGAAAACTTTATTCAAATTTCCCGCTTTCTTTGGGTATCATAAGTAAAAATTCACTGCCCTTTGAAACTTCGGATAAAACTTTAACGGTAATTCCGAGATTATCGCATATCTTTTTACAGATATATAAACCTATGCCGCTTGAATGAGAATCGGTACGTCCGTTAAGTCCGGTATAACCCGACTCAAATATCCTCGGAAGATTTTCTGCGGGAATACCTATTCCCGTATCCTTTATCGATATGACCGCATACCTGTCGTCCTCTGTTACAGATATCGTGATACCGCCTTCTTTTGTATACTTCACCGCATTAGATAACAGTTGTTCTATTACGAATCCGAGCCACTTCTCATCGGTAAGAAGTTCTATGTCCGATCCCTCATACGACAAAGATAGTTTCTTGGAGATAAAGTCATGTGAAAACTTTCTTACGGAAGGCTTTATGATATCATCGGCTTTTATCTTCTTAAACACATAATCCGTAGAATCCGAATTGAGTCTTACATAAGTGAGCACCATATCGACATATTGCTCGATGCGTCTTAAATCGGATGAGATGAGTCTTGCGCTCTCGCTGTCGGTCTCGGATAGTTTAAGCTTCATCGATGCTATCGGTGTCTTAACCTGATGTACCCACATCGTATAATAATCCGAAAGATTTCTGTTTTTTTCTTCGTACTCACATTCTCTGTTTACAATCTCTTCTTTAAGAAGCTTTATAAGCTTAAGATAATCCTCTTCAACGGCATTTAAAGGTTCGGGAAAAACAGACTCGTCCACGTCCGCCTTTTTAAGGATTATATCCTCCACGATCTTGTGTCGCTTTTTGTCTCTTATCACACCGAAGGCAGCAAGAAACAGCGCCATAATGAGCGTCAGGACAGCCGGATAGATTATCGCCCTTAATTCAATGCCGTAATTTACAAAGATCACAAAGAAAACAAGCACGACAAAAGCAAACAATACGATCAATTTAATGTGCTTTTTTAAATATCTTTTTATATAGTTCAACCCATATCTCCGATCAATAAAGAGGTAAAATAATTAAAATAATTAATTCTTAATTTAATTTTTGATAATATATCCTTCGCCGAATCTTGTGGAGATAAAGTCCGTAAGTCCCAATGATTCAAGCTTTTTGCGAAGTCTGTTAACGTTAACGGTAAGCGTATTCTCGTCGACAAAGCTGTCCGATTCCCAAAGAATCTCCATCAGCTTTTCACGGCTTACGGTCTTACCGCGTTCCTTCATGAGTGTGGAAAGGATCTTTAATTCATTCTTTGTAAGCTCGGCTTTATTACCCTCGTACGTTACGGTACCGTCTCCGGTATTTAACATGGCTCCTCTGCATTCAAGCACCGGAACCGATTCGGCAAAATCATAGGTTCTTCTTAAGAGTGCCGACACCTTGGCCACCAATACGTTCAGATCGAACGGCTTTGCCACAAAATCGTCCGCTCCCATGTTCATCGCCATAACTATGTTCATGTTCTCCGATGCCGACGATATGAACACGATCGGCACCTTCGATATCTTTCTTATCTCGTTGCACCAGTGAAATCCGTTAAAGAACGGAAGCGAGATATCTAACAGCACGATATGCGGCTGAACCTTTACAAACTCATTTATGACATTATTAAAATCTTCGCAAAGAAATGTCTCATGTCCCCAGCTTTTAAGCTGCGACTCTATTCCGTTTGCTATTCCTTCGTCATCTTCGACTATAAAGATCTTGTACATCTTTTACTCCTAACGCCCTATACCTCTTAAATGTCTATAAGCCCAGTGCAGTTTATATGTGATCATAAACTTAAGCGGAGACTTCACTGACATATCGGTATATTTCTTTTCTTCTGCGCTTATCCTCTTTAGATAATACTTGTTATTATTATAATCGGGCACTGTGTCGATAAGCCCTTTTGCTATCTCTTTTACAAAAGAAAGCTTGACATGCTTTCCTTCTCTTACATACGAAAACATCGTATTTAAGAAATATAGCATTATGAATTTGTAATCGAGTTCTTCCTTCAATTCCTCGTAATAGCCGCGCTTTTTTGCGTCATCGATCATGAACTTTGCTGCGGTCATCCTGTCCTTGCAGCGACTTTGCGTGACCGTATGGATCGTAGAGGTATCGTGCTGATAATAGTAATAAAGCGGTTCCTTAACATATTCAAAATGCGAGGCTCCCACAAGATACGAGTTGCCTATGGCGTTATCTTCATAAAAGATCTTTTCGGGGAAGAAAAGTCCGTCGGAAACTATCCTTTCACGCTTATATATCTTTACGCATAAGCTTCCGCCGTCCAATACGAGGCTTTTTCTTTTTTCCGTATCCAGCACTCCCACCTGGATGTCTCTGCTGTTGGGAACAACCTCTCCGATCTCAAATGAATGTGTATTCACAAGGGAATAATCGCATCCCACCACGTCGGCACCGGTTTCTTCGGCACGCTTAATAAGCTTCTCGTACAT
>CAMPBP010000133.1 GCA_946639085.1 uncultured Lachnospiraceae bacterium | reverse complement strand
GTTGAAGTTACCGTCTCTTCGGGCTCTTCGATTGAAGTTTCCGGCTCGGGTTCCGGTTCAAGTTCCGGAAGAACAAGCCCGTCCAAAGCAATGTACAACGATTCATCACTTTCCAGAAGCCGCTTCAACAATTTATTCTTATCGTATCCCGTGGCCTTCAATACTCTTTCAAGAGTATCGGGATTGTTGAAAAGTTCACGGATAAGCGCGATTGGAAGATCGTCTTCGGTTACATCTTCAACTATAAACGTATTGAATGTTCCGTCATCGTTAAGATATGCCGTTACTCTCTGTCCCGGACCTACCGTAACCTCTTCGTTCTTTTCGGTCTGAGGATTGTATCCGTTGACTGTGACATGACCGTCGGTGATATAGATATATTGTATGCCCGATGCGGGATCTTCCCATACATATCCCGACGTACCTCTGATACCAACTACCATAGTCGAAGACTTTATATCAAGGCTTTCGTTGTCGGCAAGCGGCTGCTGAACATCAAAGAAAAGGCGCCCTTTTGTAAGTACTAGTTCAAGTTTCTTGCCCTTCTGATAAAACTCGGCACGGCTGTTCTCCTCAATACTTATGATCTTAGTATCATCAAGACCTACGCTCGCAAGCGACTCAGCTTCGGTCGAAAGCGCATTACCGTCGTTAAGACGAAGGTTGTCCAATATAGTCTTTTTCTTCTTACCGTCTTCAAGCGTGACTTCTCCGACTATACGAAGCAGTCGCATGGTCGTAGCCTGTATCTTGTTTTTCTGTATAAAGAAAACGACCAAAACGGCGCAGATTATCAAAAGTGCCGTTACGGTCGCTATTATCGGGATTTTTTTCTTGTTACCGTCCATACGATGCCTCCCCCTAAGCCTTATTAAGAGGATTATACACTATAAGACCGGCAGCGTAAATGATTTTGAACCAACACCACCGTCCCCTAGGGTCAAAATGCGAAGGTGACGATCATCATGAGGATGAAAAAGATGGCAAATGTGATCGTGCCTTTGTCGGAATGCTTTCCGGCGCACATTGAAGGGATGTTCTCTTCGAGAACAAGAAAAGCTATGGCACCGCCGGTAAGCGCCATGATAAAAAGAAGCGTTCCCGGAAAGGCGGTGACTATAATGATCATCAAAATACCGAGAAGCGGCTCCACGATTCCGGTCAAAACGCCCATCAAAAAGGATTTGCCCTTCTCTTCTCCGCCAAATCTTATGGGTGTAGATACAAAGGCTCCTTCGGGTATGTTTTGTACCGCAATGCCTATCGTCAGCACAAAAGCAGCCGTAAGCGACACTTCGTCCGAACCGTTAAGCGCACCGGCATACATTACACCGATCGCCATGCCTTCGGGAACGTGATGGATGACTTCCGACATCATTATCTTTATAGAATTCTTTAATGTACTTGAAGGACCTTCTTCCGCATCAAAGAAAACGTGGGTATGTGGAACGATCTTATCAAGCAGATACTGGAATGCTATACCGATGATAAAGCCCAGGGCAGCGATAAGCACTTTTCCACCCTTTATTGAGGGATAAAGAAGCGTCCACATAGAGCATGCCATCATTATGCCACCCGAAAGTCCCGCCATCATCTTCTTTACGTCTTCTTTTATGTCTCTTTCGGTTAAGAATACGAGGGATGAACCAAGCACCGTTCCGATGAAGGGGATCAAAAGTTCAAACAGCGTATCCCCGTTACCGATAAATTCAAGAACACCAAGATGCTCAAGCAATATCTTAAGACCGATGAATATAAGAACAAAACCGCCAGCCGCCTCGGCACCGGATTTATACCTTGTACCGAATACGTTGCCGATCTTTACGCCAAATGATGAAAACAAAAAAGTGGTGATACATATTATCAGACAAGCTGAGAAAGTATTTAATAAAGACGATGCATCAAAAAGCGTTACGGGAACGGCCACGAATGTGATACCCACCGCAAGCGCATCTATGGAAGTTGCCACCGCCAGCAAGAACATGTTCTTAACGTCAAAGCCTGCTCTCGCTTCCTCTTCGTCTTTTGAAAAAGCTTCGCGAAGCATATTGATGCCGATCAAAGCAAGCAATATAAATGCAAGCCAGGGTGCAACTTTATTTATGATGAATTCAAGTTTTGAGCCCAGTACATATCCGATGAACGGCATGAGTCCCTGAAATCCGCCAAACCATATTCCGCAGAGCAAAACCTGCTTAAGATTTGCTTTCTTTGTCTCAATGCCCTTACATATGGATACCGCGAAGGCATCCATGGAAAGACCCACCGCCAGTAACAAAAGCTCTACTAAACCCATTTCCTTGATTCTCTTTTCATAAATAGTGGAGCAGACGGGAGTCGAACCCGTGTCCGAAACCCCATCCCATGTACTTCTACGAGCGTAGTTTGTTGTTTGACATTCCCTCTCCCCGGCGAGAGCAAACACCCTCCGGGCTTTAGTAGCTTCATGATACGCCCGCATACTCAAAGCTTTGTATGCGTCGTTTCCTATGTAGTCGATGCCCGACTTCTAACGCATAGGTACGCTAGAGCGGACAGCTGCCATTAGGCAGCGAATGCTAATTTATTATCAGCGTTTAATTTAATTTTGCGATTTACGGATCGCACCGACTCGCTTCTCCATCTTCAAGAGCCCCGTCGAAACCTTGACTGCCCCGAATTATATATTTTTGATCTTGAATTCCCGCTCATTAGCGCGACGTTCGTCTTTCTTGGCGATGTCTTCGCGCTTATCGTAAAGCTTCTTACCTTTGCAAAGCCCAAACTCAAGCTTCGCACGGCCGTCTTTAAAATATACCTCGAGCGGTATAAGAGTATATCCTTTTTCCGTTGTCTGTGATGTTAACTTAAGTATCTCCGATTTGTGAAGAAGAAGTTTCTTCGGCCTGAGAGGGTCCTTATTGAAAATGTTTCCCATCTCGTAAGGACTTATGTGCATGCCGTAAACGAAAACCTCTCCGGAATTGATCCTTATAAAAGATTCCTTTATGGAGCACTTGCCAAGCCTTAAAGACTTAACTTCCGTTCCCGCAAGGGCAATGCCTGCTTCGAACTTCTCTTCCACAAAATAATCGTGATATGCTTTTTTATTGTTACAGACAAGTTTCCTTGCCTCTTTAGTGCCCATAATAAACCTCTTTATTTATCAACTCACCTTTAAGTATAGCAAACTTAAGTGAAAAAACAATTAACCCACGGTTTAATCTTCTTTAAATATCATGGCGTTACGACCGTTCTTATAAAAGTCGTGTACCGCGTCACCTTCATCAAAATCCGCAAGAATAAAATCGATCGTTCCGGTAGATATATCGACACCCGAAACCATAATCTTAATCGTTTCTCCCAGTTTGAATGTCTTTCCGGTGCCTTCACCCTTAAGCTCGTAATTGTTCTCATCGAACTTGTAATAGTCGCCTCTTAAGCTCGATACATGCACCAAGCCCTCGCAGGTGTTTTCAAGCTCCACATATATGCCCCAGCCGGTAATGCCGCTTATAACGCCTTCATATATCTCGTAAAGATGCTGCGACATATACTCGGCTTTCTTGTGCTTTTCAACCTCACGCTCGCACTCTTCCGCTCTTCGCTCGTTGCGTGAGCAATCCTTTGCGACAGTGTCCAGAATTTCGTCGTAATGCGCTATCTTACGCTCTTCAAGCCTGCCTCTTAAATAATCCTTGATTATCCTGTGTATCTGAAGATCCGGATATCTTCTTATGGGCGACGTGAAATGAGTGTATCTGTCGCAAGCAAGTCCGAAATGCACCGTACACTCCTTTGAGTAGCGCGCTTTCTTCATACTGCGAAGGGTAAGCCTTGAAATCAACGCTTCCTCAGGGCTTCCGTCTATGGTAGAAAGAAGCTTCTGCAACTCCTTGGGGTGTATCTCATCTGCGCCTTTTCTCAGATGATAACCGAAATTTTTTATAAACGTACGGAGCTTTTCGATCTTCTCTTCATCGGGTTCCTCGTGAACGCGGTAAAGGAAAGGCATCTCAAGCCAGTAAAAATGGGAAGCAACCGTCTCGTTGGCTGCAAGCATGAACTCTTCGATGAGTTTTGTGGCTGCATTTCTCTCATAAGGCTTTATGCCTATGCACTTACCGTTCTCATCTATCATCAGCTTGCTCTCCGCAAGATCAAAATCGATGGAACCGCGCTTTTTACGCTTTTCTCTGAGTATCATTGCAAGTTCGTTCATCTTATCGAACATTTCGACAAAATCGGCGTACTCGGACATGGTTTCTTCGTCCCGATCTGTAATGATCTTATTGACGAGAGTATATGTCATGCGTCTGTCGACGTTCACCACACCCTCAACGATCTTGTAATCAACCACCGTACCGGTACTGTCTATATCCATGATGCAGGAAAGGCAGAGCCTGTCTTCTCCCGCGTTAAGGGAACATATGCCGTTTGAAAGAGTATGAGGGAGCATGGGAATAACGCGGTCCGCAAGATAACAGCTCGTACCTCTGTCATATGCTTCATGATCCAGGGCGGAGTTTTCCTGAACGTAGTTGGATACATCCGCAATGTGCACTCCAAGCCTGTAGTTATCTCCCACCATCTCAAGAGAAACGGCGTCGTCTATATCCTTCGTGTCTTCTCCGTCTATCGTGACCATCAAAACGTCTCTTAAGTCAGTGCGGCCTTCCATATCCGCTTCTGACACGGGTTTAGCCACCCTTTCCGCCTGATTTAGCACCTTCTCGGGGAAAGTATCGGGAAGTCCCATTGCCTTAACGATGGAAAGCACATCAACACCGGGATCGTTAACATGGCCCAATATCTCCGTAACCTTACCTTCCGGCTTATGTCTTTCATCGCCGTAGGAGGTCAGTTCAACAACTACCTTATGACCGGTAACAGCGCCTTTTGAATGTTCGGCGCTTATGAATATATCGTCGGAAAGTTTGGAATTATCACATACCACAAAACCAAATCCCTT
>CAMPBP010000132.1 GCA_946639085.1 uncultured Lachnospiraceae bacterium | reverse complement strand
TGGAAATGTTTTGGAGAAAGGACGGAACACTTTCATCCGCTGCTTTTGCGGATGCCAACGGACTTTCGGTTGATCGGGGATATAACAGACCCGAATCCGAAGTGATAACTGATATGACGAGAAAATTTACGGGGCGAATTGTCAGCCTGTATGTCAAAAACTGCCTTGATATCGGCGCGATCGTCAAATATTTGCCTTCAAAGAGCAATAAGTTCCATTCCGAAATACACGGAAGTGAAAACACAGCATTATTGTCAAAATCGCAGAGATTCTTTTTAGCAGCGCGTGCTGTGATAGTTCATTAATATATACAAATGAAAAAACACCCGACAGTGATATGTACCCTCCTTACTGGTTTGTCCAGTAAAAAGGGTACATATCAAAAAAATTTTTTTCTTATCTAAACGTTAATAAAAGACTGTATAATATATAGAGAAAATCAGCATTTATTCAATTTATCATATAAGGAGATCATCATGAGCGACGTTAACGAAAACGAAAAAAACATCGATGAATTTCACGGAGACAGCGCAGAAAGCGCAAATGCGACTGTTGAAAGCAATTCTTCCGTACAAAAGAGTCTTGCTTCAAGATTTGGAAAATATGCCGTAAAAGACCCTATCAAACTGAAGAAAGTTATAGGAAGGATCATTTTGTTCCTTGTATTCCTGGTGATCGTCAATCCTTCGATCATTCCGTTTCTGCCTAAGAGTGCCAAAGAAACAATAAACGAGACATGGGGCAGAATATTCGGCGACGTTGATAAGATATACAAAAACTTCTCAATCAACTTCGCTTCCCTTTTCCAGGTGATCGCCATCATCCTTCTTATGGTCTGCATAACATCGGTTGCGATGTTCATACTTGAAAGACTTAAACCCAAGTCATCAAGAGGCCGAAGCGTTGTCACTCTTCTTAGAAGTGCCACAAGCTACATAACCACGATAATCGCGTTCTTCTGGTGTCTGGCAGCAATCGGAGTTAACGTATCCACCATTTTTGCAAGCGTAGGAATCTTGACTTTGGTAGTAGGCTTCGGAGCACAGAGTCTGGTGGAAGACCTTATCACCGGAATCTTTCTGGTGTTCGAAGAACAGTTTAACGTAGGCGATATCATCGAAGTCGGCGGCTTCAGAGGCGTCGTTGAGCAGATCGGCATCCGTGTTACCGCAATAAGAGATCTGGGCGGAAACATTAAGCTCATCAACAACTCCGATCTTCGTAACATCTTAAACCGTTCGGCAACAACAAGTATCGCATCCACAATGGTCAGCGTTGCATACGATACAGACATTACCAAAGTTGAAAAGCTTTTTGAGACCCTCATGCCCGAGATAAGAGCAAACTATCCCGACATCTTCGTTGAAGATCCCAAGTACTGCGGCGTTCAGGAACTTGGCGAATCCGGTATGGAACTTAAGGTCATCGGAAAGGTTAACGAAGAAAACATCTTCTCGGCTCCGAGAATACTAAACCGCGAGATCAAGCTTGCCTTTGACAAAGAAGGAATCGAGATTCCGTTCAAGCAGGTTGTTATTCACAATAAGTAAGCATCACCAAATCTAAGGAAAGGAGGTACGTGGGATGTATTTTGATGAAGAATTTAATACTCCGAACTGTCCCGAAGAATCTTACACGGGCCACGAATATGAACCTCCGAGAGATCCGGATTATGTAAGTAAAAAGAAAAAAGGTCTCTTCAGATTTGCAAAAGGCGCACTTGCTTTTCAGGTAGGCGCCGCTGCGGTAGTGCTCAGCGTGGTATCCAGCGAATCTTTTGCAAAAGATGCTTTGGATCCTTCAAGATTTATCATTGTCTCGGATGCGCCGGTCGAAACCGAACCGCTTATCGTAGTAAGCGATAAGGGCGACGATACGGTGTATGTTGATACTTCGGATGATCAGACAGGGGTTGTTGACAATGCACAGCCCACAAACGATACAACTGTTGATATCATCGAAGCAATGGATGATCTTGTAAAGCCTTCAACCGATAATAAAACTACGGCTACGCCCAAACCTTCCGCTGACATCAAAACTGCAAATCAAGTTACTCCTGTTTCAAATAAAGAAACAAGAGTGATATCGATAGAAGATTGTCCCACATGTCACGGAACAGGCGGTTTGTGTGATGAGTGCGGCGGCCTTGGATGGGTTCACTGCAAGGCATGTAACAACGGTATCGAGACTTGCGTTGTATGCCATGGTACAGGTTCTCATGTCTGCTACGGATGTGACGGAGTCGGACTCACCTGGTGCAGATTTTGTAATAAGACAGGTGTTTCACCCATAGACGGCGGAACATGTCCCAATTGTAACGGAACCGGATATGAAGGCCCTTGCAATCATTGCGGCGGAACAGGAAGCTCGGTTTGTGAAGAGTGCGGTGGCGCCGGAAGCTATTTATGTATGCACTGTCACGGCAATCCCGAATCGGTTACGAACACATGCCGTACATGCGGCGGTAACCCCACACCTTGTCCCGATTGTAACGGAACAGGAAAGAAAAAGATAATCGAGATAATTTCAAAAGAGAATAAAGAAGTTTCAAACACTAAAGACACTACATCAACATTTATAAAGCCTACAGGTGCGCTAATAAAAGTAACTTGCCCCGAATGTAACGGAACAGGCATCTTCTGCCCCGGAGATCCGACTTTCGGATATGACCGAGGTAACGGCGCCGGATACGCCGGTTGCGGCGGAACGGGCTACTCCCCATGCCCCGACAGCTGGTGCAACAACGGAGTCCGAACCTGTGACAGCTGCGGCGGATCGGGAGAAAGAGGCGGAAAAGAGTGTGATGACTGCCACGGAACAGGCATCGTTGATTGCGAGTTTTGTGGCAACACAGGCATCGCGCCTTGTATATGTGCTTCCTCCCATACGACTTGCATGAGCTGTAACGGCTCAGGCTACATCGAAGTATCAGCAAGCGAAGGAACGAAATAAACCACAACACCCGGCAGCGCGAACTGTCGGGTGTTTTTATCATCTTTGTATCGACCGTTTCTCCACGATCTCCTCGTAAAGATCCAGGCCGAAGCTTGTAAGTTCGGGCTCGTGGCGGATCATGCGGTATGTACGGGTGCCGTCGTGTTTTCTTTCGGCAGAAAGGAATACAACTCCGGAAGCCGGGTCGTCCTTCGTTTCCTCGTGGACACGGCGGGCAAAAGAAAGCAGATGCGTAACGGTAAGTATCTTAACTCCCGCTTCTTTCAAGGCGCGGATGATGTCGTAGGCGATCACGGAGCCTTCCTTTTCGGTCGTTGTGGCGAAAGACTCGTTTAGAAGTAAAAGCGAACCCTCGCCGATCTCATCGATGATCCTGCTCATCCTGCCCAGTTCTTCGTCTAAACGTCCCGAATTCATCTCGCTGTCCTCGCGGCGGGTAAAGTGCACAAATATGCGCGGGAAAATGCCGCTTTTAAAGGACGCCGCGGTAACGGGCCAGGTCGTAAAGGCCTTTCGCTTCCATGGGCTTATTGTCATCGGTTGAGGGCGTCACAAACCGGAAGCCCGCGCTTTCCATGTCGCGCATGAGCGTCGCAAAAGAAAGATAAAACAGCACCTCGTCCTCAAATCGACGTAACACCGGGCGCTCGTAATCTTTGCTAAGCTCCGCATTTCGTTTTAAGTTTTTGAAAAATTCGGGTTTCTTCTTTGAGAGAATCTCAAGACATGCGGCCTCAAGCTCCGAAACCCGCGGGTCGATCCTGAAAGGATTTTGCAGGCGTTCCGTCTCTTTGCCGCTGCCGCTTTTAACCCCCGTGAAACACCTTCGCCAAAAATCAATCTTTAGCGATCAACACGAATGCGTATCCTTCGATATCGACATTTGCCTCAACTCTTCCGGGAACGGTGGAATTGTTATTAAAGAGCTTAACCTTGCCGTCCTTGTCGATTCCCATGATCGCATACTGTCTTCCTGCCTTCTGATACTGAGAAGGAACATCAAAACCGAAGGTGCCGTTCTTTCTTGAATGATCGGCCTTTCCGTCGGTAAAGATATCAAACGAATACATCTGCTCCCAGCCTGCGGGAAGTGCGTTCTTAAATGCTGCCTTTGCTGCCTCGCCCTGTTCTTCCATGCTCACGCATACCTTAGCGCCGGATGCAAAGCTTGCCTTGGTTCCCATGATCTGATTGGGATTGTAGATATACACGGGGCCGGTGGTAATGAGTATGAAAACCGCACCGATCAGGACTCCGCCGCCCTTCGGAACTTTAAAGGTATATGTTCCGTCAGCGTTGGGTGTGATGGTCACATCGTTCTTGTAATATGCCTTATCCACCGAGAAACCTTTAGGTGCAGTGATGGTGAAAGAAACCTCTTCGCCTTCCTTAGCCGTATAGTACTCGTAAGTCTTTCCGCCTGCACCCGTCAAAGTTGTCTTCTTAACTCCGAGGCTTATGTTTTCACTCTGTTCGAGAGCAACCTTAAGGATGTAATTGATGTTCTTTTCAATTTTTTTGGATGCTTCGGTTACAACGGCCTCTTGGATGGTCTGATCTGTATCTTTCACAAGATTTCCGTCGGCGTCGGATTCTATTGCCCAGGCATATATATTAAAGCTGTCCGGATCTCCATTGAACGTAATAGTTGCGGCGTTTCCCCCTTTTACTGTTCCCTCGACAATGACATCCGGTTTTCCGTCGTCCTCTGACATGAGCACAAGTGTAATGCCTTCGGTGCCCGGAGCAGAAATGTCTCCGCCGACTCTGAGAACGCCCAAAGAATCTTCCTTTACATTTATCATGGCACCCATATTTCCACCGCTTACGGAGTTTTTGGCAACTATATCACCTGCGATATCAAGGCAAGCCTCGCCTCCGTTAACAGACGTAACAGTCGCACCAATAACGGTTTTTCCCGGTTTGGTTCCTTCAACCGTAAGATTACCGTTTATTGAAGCCTCACCCCGGTTTTCGGTATAATTCTTTACCATGACACC
>CAMPBP010000131.1 GCA_946639085.1 uncultured Lachnospiraceae bacterium | reverse complement strand
TAGCGTCGTTTGCGGCGTTCTTGCGATCGTCGAAGAACTCTTCAACCTTGCCTTCAGCCTGGTTTAAGAATGATCCGATGGAATCTGCTGCCTTGGATGCAACGTCTGCAACCTTCTCAGCGGCAACTTTTGCCTTCTCTTCAACGGTGTTGAAATTGATATTTACGTAAGAGCGCTTTTTAGCGGATGCAGCTCCGTCTTCAACATCAGCATCGAAGTTGTCAAAATCGTCGTCTTCATCCATATCGGCAGGTACATTACCGTCCTGCTTTTTGAGATAGTAATACGTTCCCGCAGCAGCGGCTCCGATTATCGTAAGTGCCAATAATGATTTTCCGAATTTAGCCATATTAACTCCTTCCGGCAAGATCTCTGCCTTAAGTATTCACGACCTTACGTGTGTAGTGTAATTATAACCCATTTCGATCAAATATCAAATAAAAAAACTCTAAAGAAATCTAAAGAAATCAAGAATAACTATTGCACTCTTTTAAACGGCTATGTTATCATGAAATCCGACTCGCACAGTCAACCAAAAGGGAGTTACAGCATGAATGCCAAGTTTTTTGACCTTAAAAAAGAGAAACAGGACCGCATGATCAACGCCGCTTTAAAGATTTTCGCTTTGAACGGCTATTCTCATGCCAGCACCGATGAGATCGTTAAAGAAGCTCACATCAGTAAGGGCCTTCTTTTCCACTATTTTGAAAGCAAGATAGGTGTTTACTCTTTCCTTGCTGACTACAGTGCAAAGTATTTCGCACTTGAACTTTCATCGGCCATCGACGTTATGGAACGCGACTATTTCAAGATCAAAAAGATGGTTGAGCTTGCAAAAATGCAGACCATGAAGACTTATCCTTTCATGCTCTTCTTCATCAACACAATGAAGAAAGAAACCCACCCCGAAGCGGTTAATGCAACAAAAGATCAGAAGATCCAATACGAAAATGCCATCGGCACCGTATATGCCCGCGCAGAGGCCGAGAGTTTCGAAGGTCCCAACTCCGACGCTTACTTAAAGATGTTGGATCTCACCCTTGAAGCTTTAACCGAGGATCATCTTCGCGACGAATCTTTCAATGCGGAATCACAGTACAAAGAAAACGTTTCGTATATCGACGTGATAGCCGGTCTTTTCAAAAAAGAATCATAACCCGTGAAAAATCAAAGGCAGAGCAAAACGCTCTGCCTTTTTTATTGCTGTATCCGTTTATCAGTCATCAATACATTCGTACAGATACTCAACAAGTCTTCCGTCGATATTGCCGTCCTTTGCCATTCCGCGCATGATGTCGAATGCTTTTTCCTTGGGAATCGGCTTCTTATACGGTCTGTCCGTTGCCAAAAGGGCGTCGCATATATCGGCAACCGCGATGATCCTGTCATCAAGCGTAAGGTCTTCTGCCGTAAGTCCTTTCGGATAACCCTTTCCGTTAAGGCACTCGTGGTGCTTAACCGCGATCTTGGGTGAATTGGCAAAATATTTGTTAAAGTGAACCTTTGAAAGTATCCTTTCGGTGATGACAACGTGATCTTCCATGATCTTACGCTCTGCCGTCGTAAGTGTTCCCTTAACAACTCTTAAGCATTCTTTCTCGATTTCCCTAAAGAAGGGTTCTCCGAAGAAGTCGTAAGCAAGAACCTCTTCAAGTTCGGCTCTCAGATCGTCGTTCAAAAATCCCGCATCGTTAACTCTCTTGACCACATCATATGCATGCGCGGTCTTACTAAGCATCTTGTCGTATTCTTCCCTGCTTATCTTGTTTGAAAGAAGATATGTCTCCGCTTTAAGATCGAATATCTCGAAACGTGTCTTGACTTCTCTTTCACCGCCGTTAAGTCTTGTAGCCTTGTTCATGACTTCAAGGGGAACGGCTATCTTTCCTATGTCGTGAAGATATGCGCCCATTACAAGCTGCTCTCTTCTGTGCTCGTCGAAATAGTTTTCTTCCTTGCCCTCATCGTGAAGCTTTGTGATGTAATCGGCGATCTTGCCCGAATACTTTGCAACGTTTCTTGTATGAGATGCATTGTAAGGTGTTCTTTCGTCGATGGCGGCTGCCATGGCTTCGGTAAATGACCACATCTGCTCTTTTAACTCTTCACGGTAACGCATGTTTGAAACCGCGATTGCCGTCTGCGAAGCAAGTGCCAGCACTATTCTCTCATAGCTTTGAGAAAATGGGATCGTATTACCTTCCGTGTCCTTCGCATTTAAGAGCTGCAGCACTCCGACTTTGGAGCCGTCGTGATCGCTTAGCGGAACAACAAGCATCGACTGGGTTCTGTAGCCTGTCAGCTTATCGTAACGTTTCGGTCCGGAAAAATCGAAAAGGTCGCTGTTGTAAACGTCCTCAATGTTTAATGCTTTGTCGTAGATTGCGGAATATGCGCAAATGTTTTCTTCCTTCAGATCTACCGGAGGAAGCTCGATCGTCTCGCCGTTGCTTCCCTTGTCGATGTTCAAAGAAAGCGTCTTCATTATCTTGAACTTAAGAACGTTGTCCTCAAGCAGATAAAGCGTTCCCGCGTCGCAGTTGGTGATCGCCATACTGTTTGCAATTATAAGATTGAACAGTCTGTTGACGTCACGTTCTGCCGAAAGCGCAATTCCGACATCAAGTATTACCTGCAATTCCCTATTGTGTTCCATTATCAATCTCCCCCGTCGCTGTAAGCGATTTTCAAATTCGTTAAATATTGTACCATTTTTTCGCGCTTATTTGAAGATGACAAATGATTGCGCGCCCAATTTTACGGTTCCGTCTTCAAGAGTTCCTTCTCCGATGACGAATAATGTTTTCTTTGTACCGATATCGGTTCCGAGTTTAGCGGAAACAGCTGTTTCTTTTGGATTGACTGCGATAGTCAGGTCACCTCTCTTATATACAAAAGGCTTATCCTTTTCGCCGAGAATTACCGCAAAATCGGCATCCGCCTTAAGATCTTCCTCGGAGTTTCTCAGTTTCAAAAGTTCTTTCATCGTATTGTAAAGGGAATCTTTTCTGGCCGATTCGCTCTCTACCGACGGTCCGTTTTCTTCTACCGGAAGATAAAGTTTTGACTTGTCAGCCTTTGAAAATCCTTTGTTGACCGATTCGGTCCATTGCATCGGAGTACGTGTTCCCGTTCTTGTATAACCGCCTTCTTTTGTGGGCATATCGGCAATATACTTCATTCCTATCTCATCGCCGTAATATATAAAGGGAACTCCGGGCATCGTAAGAAGTGTGGCAAAAGCAAGCTTCCTTTCTGCCTCGTCAAGTGTATGTGTGGTTCTGGGTGTATCGTGGTTACAGGTGAGAAAACTAATATAACCACTCTTCTTTGTTTCATTGTATTTCGGAAGGAAGTCTTTTAAGAAGCGCTCGATGTTGCCATCCGCATCTTTCTTAAAGTAACTGTTGTCTCCGCCGGGTGTCTCATAGTCACGAAGCAGCGTATTATAGCCGTTTCCGCCGTGATCGAGATAGAAATCCATATGGAAATGAGCCGAATTAAGGGACTGCCAAGGATTACTCCACTCAGAAACCATAGCGGCTTCGGGATAATCTTTATCAAGCATTTCGCGAACTTCGCGCCAAAGGCTGCAGGTTCCGGACTTATCTTTATCGTCATCTTTTACCAAAGAGTCTGCCATATCGACTCTGAAGCCGTCACATCCTCTATCGAGCCAGAAACGCATAACGTCCTTCATGGCTTCCAAAGTTGCCTTTGCTTCGGGACTCTTGTATGATTTCTGCCAAGGCTCGGTAGGATTAAAGAAACCGTAATTAAGCGCGGGCTGGCACTTAAAGAAGTTGAGCATATAAGTACCGTTTCTGTCGCACTCGCCACCGATATACGGATGTCCGGCTATACCTCCCAGCCAGAACTCGGTCCATATGTAACGGTCCGAATATTCATTCTTTTCAGCCTTTCCGCTTGCTTTAAACCACTCATGCTCTTCGGACGTATGCCCGGGAACAAGATCGAGCAATACATGTATTCCCTTCTCATGGGCGATCTTGAACAATCTGTAAAGATCTTCGTTGGTTCCGTATCTTGCTGCTACCTTCTTGTAATCTCTCACGTCATAACCCGCATCCTTAAAAGGAGAATCATAACAGGGGTTGATCCACAGAGCATTACATCCAAGATCCTTTATATAATCAAGTTTCTCGATGATACCTTCAAAATCACCTATTCCGTCATTATTGGTATCGTAAAACGACTGAGGATAAATCTCATAAAACACAGCATCTTTAAGCCACTTCGGCATAACGCACCTCCAAAAACAATCTTTTGCAAACAAAAAGGTATGAGAAGAACATGACTTCTCATACCCATATTTTCTAATATCCAAGTTTTAAAAGCAACCCCTCACAGCCTTTTTCTATCTGCTTGTAAACGCCCGAAAAATCGCCTGTATACCACGGATCTGCGATATCTCCCGGAGTGTCTGTAAAGTCGAGCAAAAGGCTCACTTTCCCTTCCGGATCGCCACCGAGTATCCTGTTCATATACCCAAGGTTAAGTCTCTCCATTCCGATTATGTAGTCCCACTTATCATAATCGTCACGTCTTAACTGCCTGGCCGTTTTTCCCGCGCAGGATATTCCATGAAGCGCAAGCTCCCTCTTCGCCGGCGGATACACCGGATTTCCAATCTCTTCGGAACTGTGTGCCGCTGATTCGATAACAAACTCATCCGCGATGCCTCTTTTTTCTACCATATCCTTAAATATAAACTCTGCCATCGGGGAACGGCATATGTTGCCCCAGCAGATGAACAAAACTTTAATCATTGTTTTTTACTCCTCAAAACCGCCCACAAATGCGGTGTTTTCGCCACTACTTTCAATACTTCCGGCGCACTCACTCATATCGGCAACTCGGCATATCATGGCAAACTTTAGCAAAGAATTGCGACCAAATCGTAGTCAATTCCGTAGTTACTACCGCAAAACAGACTACTCTGACTAC
>CAMPBP010000130.1 GCA_946639085.1 uncultured Lachnospiraceae bacterium | reverse complement strand
TAAACGATTATTTTATCGGTGCGGATATAAACGCCTGTCTTGTTAATGTGGCGACTGTTAAGTCTATATCTAAAAAAGAATTAACACCCACATTCATTACCGTTCTTCCTTCATGTAAGAATATAGAAACCATTGAAATGAGCAGTGTTTATGAAATAAAAGAAATGCTTGAAAAGATAAAAGGAAAATACGATTATTGCCTATTCGATCTTCCTCCTCATTTATCAGGTATAAGTCTGTGTGCGCTTGTAGCAAGTGATTATGTTGTTGTACCAGCTCATGCAGATACGGATTCACTTGCCGGATATAATTATCTGATAGATACGATAAATCAAATAAAAAGCAACGGTTGGAATACTTCTTTGTCAGTTCTGGGAATACTATACAACGATGTTTTTAATCAAAGAATGACACAAAAGTATATATTAAACCAAACTCAAACCAGTATGGGTGATTTGGTATTTAAAACGATAATCAAATCGACTTCCAAAATCGAACAGGCACGGTTTTTCGGGGTACCTTTTACATATAGTAACCTTGATAAAAAAATAAGCAACGATTATAAAGCACTTGCAAAAGAAATAGATAAGAGGATCAAAAATGGCAAAACTAAATCTTGATAGTGCGCCTAATGCGCAAATGATAAAAGACGTTCAGCAAAAGAGTGCAAAAGAGATAAATACTAACGTAGTGGTTAACCTTCCTATATCAGATATAGAAGAAAATCCTGATAATGAACTTGTCTTTAATATGGACGATATAAAGTCTTTGGCTAAAAACATAAGCGAAGACGGGTTTAATGGCGCCATTGAAGTTTACAAAAAGGATAATGGAAAATATGAGATAAGTTCAGGCCATAGAAGATTTCGTGCCATGCAAATGTTAGGAAAAGACTCTATTCCCGCCATTGTATGTGATGAACCTTCAGTTACAAAAAAAAGAAGAGTACTCATCTCTTCAAATATCAATATCCGAAATATGTCACCTATGGATATTGCAAGAGCGATCAAATATCATTACGATACACTTCTTTTGGAAAGTCCCGATAAAAAAACGCGAGCATCAGAAAATCGTCTTAATGCGCTGTCAGAATACTTCAATATGACAGTCATGAACGTAACAAGATATCTTAAACTCAACGATCTTATCAATGAAATCCAAGACCTTGTTGCAAAAAGAATAATTCCCTGGTCTGTTATCATATCATGTGCAGATTTTGATAAAGAAAAACAGCAAATTGTTTTTGAAGAGATAGATAAATATCTACAAACCCATGAAAAAATAACGGGGAAAGTTATCGAAAATATCATAAATAAAAATTCTGCCGATAAACCGACGGTTAAGACAACCTCACAGCCTATCGACAGACAGATATATCGTATACATAGACAACTAAAACTTTTCTCGCAAGAAAACCTTGTTATCGCTGACAAGGATAATCTTAAAAAACAAATCTCCGAGATAGAAGATTACATTAAAGCAATAAAGAAAAAGATTTAGCCATACTTTTCAATTCTTAAAGTTAACGGTTTTAATACTTCATAAAAATTTCCGCTATGGATCATGTCGGACTCTTTACAAATGACGGTTAAAGTATCGTTGTCGGTTACTTCAAATAAATGATTGATCGGCACGATACACTGCATACCGTCTTTTTCTATAACTATTTTTCCCTCACCGTAAAATTTTTGGATTTTAGCGTCATACACAGGTTTATTAACCTGAACACAATTACCGGTAAAAGAGAAGAATTTCCCGCTCTTTAATAAAAGCACCAGGTCCGTAAACGTGTAAGCTGCATATAAGAATACGGCACCGCTAAACACAAGAAATTCTTTTGTGATATGTGTCATTATCGCACATACAACAAAAAAAACGGTTAATGTCAGCGAACCAAGTAGCGATAACAGATATTTTTTCTTAACACCTTCATCTAAATCCGCAAATCTCATTTTTTCTTTCATAAGCCCTCACTTTACGACCACATCATTATCATGTAAAATCCTGCGGCGATAAGTACTAAGACTGCACCTGCTATTTTGAATATTACATCACGCGGGATTGCTCTAATCTCGTTATCGATTTCAGGTAATATATCGTCGTAATACGGATCATTGGTCACTTCATCGTCAGTTTGATTATTCTTTACACCTTCCGTTGATACTGACTCATTTGCATTTTTCACAGACTGTTCTATTGGAAGAGGCTGCTCAAAATCATCACCGTCATCGTCAAATTCTTCATTTTCTTCAACGCTATCGAAACTGACAGGTTCAACCGTTACTTCACCATAATCGCTATCATCATCGTCCTCTTCAGGCAGATCAATAGTCGTTTCTTTGGACGTAACGGGTTTAACCACCACATTCTCGGCTTTTGAAACTTCCGCAGGTCTAAAAGAGGTATCGGTGGGAGTTTCTTTTTTTCCCTCAACCTTGTCGTCTCCGGAAACCTCTTTTAATTTTATCCTGGGAGTTTGCGGTACAGGATTATTTACCTCAAACTTTGCTCCGCAGTCGTTACAAAACCTTGCATTGTCATTGTCGTTTACACACCCGCATTCGGGACAAATTTTGCTCATACTTTATTCTCCTATATCACCGAGTATACACCATGCATAATGGAAATGTCAATTTACGATTAAGCAGCTTGAAAAATTGAAAATCCGGTTTGGCTTTAGAGAAGAGAAACGAAAGAAAGAACCAAAGAAAGTAAAGAGAAGAGATAACGTAGAATGAACCGTAACGTAAAGAGAAAAGATAAAATGTCTTCCCTTTTTAGACGGGTTTTTCTTTATTTTCTCTATTTCTTTATAAGTATATTATTATATATATTATATATAACTATAAAATATATTAAAGAGATATACTTTATAGCGAACAAAAAGGGGGACCTTTTATGACGCCAAAAGGGGACCTTTTATGACGCCAAAAATCATTTTATTCCAGCCACGCGAAAAACATTGATGTATAAAGACTTTTTAAATAAATTTGCAATAAACACTCATACCGTGATATACTACGCGTATATTGAGGAGGATAATCAATGCAGAAAGAATTTGTCATTAAATCCAACGACATCATACGCAATTTCAGTTACGATTATACCGAGACAGAATATAAAGCGATAGCGTATGTCTGTTCCGTCTATAAACAACACGAAAAAGATGTTGAACAAATCGAAACATATCGTTTCAGTATTCTTATTCAAGACTTTATAAAAGCGTGCGGGCTTGATCTTCACGGAGGAAGTGCATACTTTTGGGTTCGTAAGATATTTGAGACACTTGAAAAGAAAAGCAAATGGATTTCTGTTTATGATAAGGACGGAAAAGAGTGGACGACAAACATTAGCTGGATTTCCAAGTGTTATTTCGATAAAAAAGATCGCATCGAGTTTTACGCAGACCGCGACCTTTATTGGTTTGTCTGTGGGCTTGAAAATCGCTTTACTTCTTACGAGCTTAAAATGTATATGTCGATGAACGGAAAACACGCTCTTCGTTTGTATGAGATTTTGAAATCTTATGAAAGCGTGAATGGTCTTAATGAAGACATAGACACGCTCAAAAAACTTCTTGCGGTGCAAGGAAAGGTTAAGTACGAAAAAACGGGGAAATTTATCAAAGAAGTGATTGCTCCCGCCGTAGAAGAGATAAATAACAAGACCGATCTTAAAATTACTTTTAGTCAGGTTATGACGAAAAATAAAATAACCAGCATTAATTTTAAAATTGTAAAAGAAAAGAGGATTATAGCATGAGTAAAGATGAAGTGACACAACTTTTACTCGACAAAGGGTTTGTTGCTGAAAACGAAAGCGGAGTTGTGATGGTTTATTCAAGCGACATCACCTTTTCAGACTTACAAAAGATTATGAAAGAGATTGGATATAATGCCTCATTTGGACTAAAGGCAAATAAAAAGACAAAAGGAGATCAAAATGCGTAAATTAATAGTATTGTTTATTCCGTTACTTTTTTTGTTAATACCCCTTAAAGGGTATGCAAAAACAAAAGAAATGACGGTGGGACTGACTGATGCTTATACTCAGGCAACGTTTTATTTGGAATTCGAAACAGAACAGACATATAACGTAGTCGTTACTTACCCGAGCGGATTCACACACGAAACGACTATCGAGGGAACAGAAGGAACTATTTCTATTTCAGATATTGAAAACGGTGAGTATAAACTGTCTATTACAGCTGACAACGATATAAACGTTAAGTCGAGAGTTGAGGCAAAAAAGACGGAAGTATCTGCTAATCCTAAAGACATTAACATATCAACCGTTGTAAGCGGATTACAGATATACTTTAAAAACACCGATCTTGTTATGGAATGGGATAAAAACGCTAACGAGGACAGTATCGATGTCGAAGTTATTGAACCTAATACCATGCAAGTGCTCGACTCTAATAAGTTAAGCGGTAACTATTATACGCTCGATTTTGACGAATCGATAAAACAGTTGGAAGTTTATCTTGTACCTGCTAAAAGCGCAAACGTAGAAGGCGCAGGAACAAGGTTTACCATTGATGTTGTGTTAGATAACGGCGGAAGAGTAACATTCCCCGAACAAACATTATATAACGTAAATGAGTATTCTTTTAATGCGTCAGTTCGTGATAACATGACTGTTTTTGTCGATGAAGATGATAAAACGGTTTATGATAATACTTTTATATCGGCAGGCGAATACACAATTACAATTCCTCTTAACGATATGAAAAACCATATAACTGTATGGCTTAAAGACGAAAAAGGGAATCTTAACAGTTTTTCAACCATAATAGATCGTGATATTGAAGCGCCGGTATTTAACATTTCACCGTTTGATACCGTTACAAAAAATAGTTCTGTTAATATATCGGGTAGCGTTACTGAGGCGACATCGGTCTTTTTTAACGAATTTGAAGTTATGACCGACGAATACGGTCGGTTCTCATTTAATAATGCCTTAGTGGTTGGTGATAACAATATATCACTCACC
>CAMPBP010000129.1 GCA_946639085.1 uncultured Lachnospiraceae bacterium | reverse complement strand
ATGATGCTCGAGTTTGCTTCGGAGCAGGAACTTAACGAAAGACTTAAACTTTTGATGGAGAAACTTGAAAGTGCCGGAAACGGAAGCAGACTTTACTTCAATATGGGTGTCTGCAAAGTTATGGACTATAAAGGCGATCCCGAAGAAGTATACAACCAGGCTTATCTTGCCCGTTCTGTTATAAATGATGAAAATGCCGATTCCATCAACTGGTTCTCGGAGAAGTTAAGAGAGCAGCAGATATGGGAGCGTAAAGTTGAAAACGATATGCAGGGCGCACTTGAGCGTCATGAGTTTCAGATGTATCTGCAGCCCAAATACACCACAAGTGGAGAGAAAGTCGGCGGTGCCGAGGCACTGGTTCGCTGGATACATCCCACGGAAGGTTTTGTTCCTCCGGGAAAATTCATTCCGATATTCGAAAAGAACGGATTCATACTCCAGCTTGACGATTATATGATCAATGAAGTTGCCAAGTATCAGGCAAAGTGGATTTCGGAAGGCAAGAAAGTCGTTCCGATCTCGGTCAATGTATCGCGAGCACACTTCTTAAACGACAATCTGGCGGAGCACATCAGAAACATCATCGACAGTTATTGTGTTCCTCATGACTGCATAGAACTTGAACTTACCGAGAGCGCTTTCTTCGATGACAAGAATGCACTTATCGAGACGGTTAAGAAGATGCAGGAGTTCGGCTTCATGGTATCGATGGACGACTTCGGTGCGGGTTACTCATCGCTTAACTCTCTTAAGGAACTTCCCCTTGACGTCATCAAACTTGATGCGGAATTCTTCAGAGGAGAAGGCAACGACGAAAGAGGAAAACTTATCGTCACCGAGACCATCGATCTTGCAAAGCGACTGGGTATGCACATAGTTGCGGAAGGTATCGAAACAAGAGAGCAGGTAGACTTCCTAAAGGAAAGAGAATGCGATCTCATCCAGGGCTTCTATTTTGCAAAGCCCATGCCTACGGATGAATTTGAAAAATGTGCTTTCTCATAATGAAATGACACAATGGGGTGTAGCGTCTCAAAAGGCGTTACACTCCATTTTTTTGTTGAACAGCCGTTAAATGGGTGTTATAATGCCTTTCGTTGGTTAGGAGACAGTATATATGATGCAGAAAAGAGAAGACATAAGAAACGTTGCGATAATCGCACACGTAGATCACGGTAAAACAACGCTTGTAGACGTATTGTTAAAGCAAAGCGGTGTATTCAGAGAAAACCAGGAAGTGGCCGAAAGAGTCATGGACTCCAACGACATTGAAAGAGAGCGTGGTATCACGATCCTTTCAAAGAACACAGCGGTCACATATAAAGATACGAAGATAAACATCGTCGATACTCCCGGACATGCGGATTTCGGAGGAGAGGTTGAACGAGTTCTTAAGATGGTAAACGGCGTTATCCTTGTGGTAGACGCTTTCGAAGGTCCCATGCCTCAGACTAAGTTCGTTTTAAGAAAGGCCATGGAACTTAAACTTCCCGTTATCGTCTGCGTAAACAAGATCGACAGACCTGAAGCGAGACCTACCGAGGTTATAGACGAAGTTTTGGAACTTTTGATGGACCTTGATGCCAGCGACGAACAGCTTGACTGTCCTTTTGTTTTTGCATCCGCAAAGACAGGTACCGCATCCCTGGACCCCAACGTACCCGGCAAAGACATGGCACCTTTGTTTGATACCATACTCGATTACATTCCCGCTCCCGAGGGCAATCCCGAGGCAGGCACACAGCTTCTTATAAGCACCATAGATTACAACGAGTATGTGGGACGTATAGGAGTCGGAAAAGTCGATAACGGTACCATAAGCGTCAATCAGGAAGTGGTGATCGTAAACCATCATGAACCCGATAAGTTAAAGAAAGTTAAGGTATCGAAACTTTACGAGTTTGACGGCCTTTCAAAGGTTGAAGTAAAGAGCGCGGGAATCGGTTCCATCGTAGCCGTTTCGGGTATCGCAGACATTCATATCGGAGATACGCTTTGCTCACCCGATGATGTAAAGCCCATTCCTTTCCAGAAGATTTCCGAGCCCACCATCGCAATGAACTTTGTGGTAAACGATTCGCCTTTGGCAGGACAGGAAGGCAAGTTCGTTACTTCAAGACATATAAGAGACAGACTTTTCAGAGAACTTAACACCGATGTTTCATTAAGGGTGGAAGAAACCGATTCGACGGATTCCTTTAAGGTTTCGGGAAGAGGAGAACTTCATCTTTCGGTCCTTATTGAGAACATGCGTCGTGAAGGATATGAATTTGCCGTAAGCAAAGCGGAAGTACTGTACAAGCAGGACGAAAGAGGCAAGAAGCTTGAGCCTATGGAACTTGCTTATGTGGATGTTCCCGAAGAATTTTCCGGTGTCATCATCGAAAAGTTAAGCCAGCGTAAAGGCGAACTTAAAGAGATGGGTCACGCAAGCGGCGGATATACAAGACTTATATTCTCAATTCCTTCAAGAGGACTTATAGGATACAGAGGAGAGTTCCTTACCGATACAAAAGGTAACGGTATCATGAATACCGTATTCGACGGTTACGGTGAATACAAGGGAGATATCGCTTACAGAAGTCAGGGCTCGCTTATCGCATTTGAAAGCGGTGAATCCGTAACATACGGTCTATTCAATGCTCAGGAAAGAGGAACGTTGTTTATCGGACCGGGTGAGAAGGTGTATGCGGGCATGGTCATCGGACAGACGGGAAAGAGCGAAGATATCGAAGTTAACATATGTAAAAGAAAGCAGCTTACCAATACACGTTCTTCGGCAGCAGACGAAGCTCTTCGTCTTGTACCGCCCAAGATATTAAGCCTTGAGCAGGCACTTGATTTCATTGATACCGATGAATTGCTTGAAGTTACGCCCAAATCGTTAAGGATTCGTAAGAAGATACTGGATCCTACGTTAAGAAAGCGTGCTTCCTTCAAGAAATAAAGAGACAAATCTGCAAAAGTGTCCGCCTCAGAAAGACATTTGTTCGAATTTGGCTTGTTTACGCTATTTTTTGCGTTTACATGTTGACAGTGGTTTTTTGTGGTGCTACTATGCAGTCAAGTTAATAAAAACGGTAGAGGTCGCGTCGATCAAGAGTAGCAATCGGATGTGTCGGACACATGTGAAGATTGTCGAAAGGGAAAGACGCCGAAGGAACGGTTCTTCCGAGGAGCCGGGTCCTGGGCATACGATCAATAATCGTATGACTGTCATCCCGAAAGGGATGGGGAGCTATCAAATGAAATGTTGATGTGAACTGACCGTTTTTTTGACGGTCAGTTTTTTCTTTATACCAAATTTCGGAGGATAAAAAATGAGCAAACCTATTTTTACGGGAGCAGCCGTAGCGCTTGTAACTCCCATGCATGCAAACGGAGAAGTAAATTACGAAAAGCTTGATGAACTTATCGAGTTTCAGATCGCAGGACAGACGGATGCCATCGTAGCCTGCGGAACAACGGGTGAGGCATCCACTCTTTCACATGAAGAGCACTTAAATGTCATAAGACATACGGTAAAGAAAGTGGCCGGAAGAGTTCCCGTTATCGCAGGAACAGGTTCAAACAGCACAGAGACGGCAATCTATCTTTCGGTTGAAGCAGAGAAAGCCGGCGCAGACGCTTTGTTATTGGTAACACCTTACTACAACAAGGCAACACAGAAGGGACTTATAGAGCACTTCGTAAAGACGGCTGAAGCGGTTAAAATCCCCGTTATCCTTTACAACGTTCCTTCAAGAACAGGCTGCAACATTCAGCCCGCAACGGTTAAAGAGATCAACAGACGTGCAAGCAACGTAGTTGCCATCAAGGAAGCAAGCGGAGACATCTCTCAGGTAGCAATGCTCGCATCCATCATGGATGAAGACTTTGCGATCTATTCGGGAAATGACGATCAGATAGTTCCCATCCTTTCACTTGGGGGACTCGGAGTTATCTCGGTACTTTCAAACATCGCTCCCAAGGAGACTCACGACATCGTTGCCACATATCTTGATGGTGACGTAAAGAAGAGCGCAAAGCTTCAGCTTGAAGCCATTGACGTGATCAAGAGTCTGTTCTGTGAGGTTAACCCCATTCCCGTTAAGACCGCTCTTAACCTTATGGGCATGAATGCAGGACCTTTAAGACTTCCGCTTACCGAGATGGAAGAGACCAACGTATCAAGACTTAAGAAATCTTTGCTTGATTACGGCATCAAGGTTGAGTCAAACCAGGTACTTAAATTCAACGATCTTTCAAAAGATTGAGGTAAAAAGAAAATGACCAGAATAATAATGCACGGTTGCAACGGCCGTATGGGACAGATGATAACCGGCATCGTTAAAGAAGATGCTGAGGCAGAGATCGTAGCCGGAATCGATGTGGCCGACAACATAGAGACAAACAAATATCCCGTATTTACTGACATAAACGCATGTGACGTTGAGGCAGACGTTGTAATAGATTTTTCTTCCGCCAAAGCTGTAGACAAGCTTATGGATTACTGCAAAAAGAAAAATCTTCCCCTTGTTCTTTGCTCTACGGGCCTTTCCGAGGAGCAGCTTGCAAGAGTAAAGAGCGATTCCGCAGATTATGCGATACTTAAGAGCGCAAACATGTCCCTTGGAATAAACACGCTTCTTAAGGCTTTAAAGGAAGTAGCAAAGACTCTCGTTCCCGCGGGCTTTGATATCGAGATAGTGGAGCAGCATCATCATAACAAACTCGATGCTCCTTCGGGTACCGCCCTTGCTCTTGCCGATTCCATAAACGAAGAGTTTGACAACTCATTTGAGTATGTTTACGATCGTTCTCAGGTTCGCAAGAAAAGAGATACGAATGAGATCGGAATAAGCGCCGTAAGAGGAGGAAGCATAGTGGGAGATCATCAGGTGATCTTCGCAGGCCTCGATGAAGTGGTAACCATCCAGCACACCGCATATTCAAGAGCGATATTCGCAAAAGGTGCCGTAGCCGCAGCTAAATTCCTAAGCGGTAAGAAGAACGGCTT
>CAMPBP010000128.1 GCA_946639085.1 uncultured Lachnospiraceae bacterium | reverse complement strand
AGGAACTTATACAGTAAAAAAAGGTGACAGTTTAAGTAGGATTGCGCGTAGATTCAATACATCAGTCCAACATCTGGTCGATGTAAATAACATACCTGACAAAAACAGAATAAGAGCTGGACAAGTAATAAGGTATTAGTATGGTGTATGATGAACATGATCATATGTCAGTAACACATGATATGATACCATATTAAACTGCAGACAGGCGTCGGACATCCGGCGCCTTTGTTTATAGTAAATTGTGGTACTAAAAAGTCTTTGACATTTCGCAACAGGAGATGCCTGTTTATATTCAGAATACTTCGGCGAGTATATTGTAAATATATTCGTAAATGTACTGATAACAGTGGGTGCCTTCCTTCCATGACTCGAACTTCAAAACCTTCTCGGGGCCGTTGTTCCAGCCGTCTTTAAGCATGCATTTGATCTGGGCACTGAGAGCCGGGAAAGCGATGTCCTCGTCACCGGTAAATGCGAATACGTTGTAGGAAAGATCTGCAAAGCCTTTGTCCTCGAGATATTTCTTCATGAGCTCGCTCGTCTTCTCGGGGAATGTGGCACCGCCCTTTTCCTCCACAATCCAGCAGTCGCCGCTAAGGGGCATGAAGTTTTTCACAAGATCGAGGCAGTTAAGCATAACTTCCCAGGTGGTCTCCGAACCCATGGAAAATCCGCCGAAGGCTCTGTGCTCGCGGTCCGCAATGGTTCTGTATTTCTTGTCGATAAGAGGAATGAGATCGTTTCTTAATTCGTTGTGATAGTGCTTTGTAAGTATTCCCGCTTCTTTTATGTCGTGGAGTGCGCTCTGAGAATCCGAATAATAGAAGCTGGGCATTACGATAATGAGGGGCTTAAGCTCGCCGGATGCTATCATGTGGTCGATGATATGAAGAAGGGAAAGACTTCTGTCCTGACCGTAAATGAACTCTTCTTCGTTGCCGCCGCCACCGTGCATAAGATATAAAACTCTGTATGCATCAATGGTTTTATCGTCGTATCCTGCGGGAAGATACACAAGGGCACGCTTTTTCACCGGTGCTTTGTCGGCGCAGTAAACCACCGAATCGTATGTGATCTCCTCAAGTTTTCCGCCGTTATCAACGGCTTCGTAATATTCCTTCGGAACTCTTCTTGTATAATCGCTCATGTCTTTCTCCTATGCTTCAAATACGTATACGTTCCAAGAAAGCGGCTCGATGTGAAGTTTGAATTCGCCGTTTTCAAATGTATAGTTTGTTTCTTCGACGGGTGCTATAAGCGTCTCGTTTTCGTAGGAATTCTTAAGTTCCCAATCGTTTGAACGCATCTTGAACGCTTTTACGGGCTTGTAGCCTTCGAAACCTTTAACGTCGATGGTAAGGGGGTAATCCGAATCTTCGTTTCTGTTGATGGCAAATACTGTGAGACGGTTGTTTTCTTTATCCCATGCGCTTGCGGAATCGATGAATTTAACGCCTTCTTTACCCGTATACTGTGAAGTGTCTTCGATGGCATAACCGGGCATGTCGTAAGTTTCGCTGTCGACCTTTGTCTCAAGTGAAACGCCCTTTGCATACTGCATAAGCTGCATATAAGCGTAGTGAGAAGCGGATTTCCATATATGATCGTGGTTTGAAGCGGCAAGTGCCGAAAGGCCTCCGGTCATACATCCGATCTTAACTCTGTCGGCATGTCTTAAAAGCGCTAACTGAATGGATGCCATTGAGAGAGCGTGAAGCATATCTCCCCCGGGGAACTGTCTGTCGGGCATGTTGTCGGGATCGTGAAGTATGTACTTTCTTTCGGGATCGAAACGATAATGGTTTCTTGCCATGTTGTATCGTCCGTATCCGGGATTTAAAGGCTGCAAAGGACGTACCATTGCGCCGTACTCGTCAAAGGAGATCATAACTTTCTTGGGTGATCTGTGCTTTGACTGAACATAATCGATCATTGCTGCTTCGGTGTTGATGAAGTCTTCATAGTAGAGCGAACCGCCGAGAAGTGCCTTGATGTCTCCGGGAGGTGCACTGTGATAATGATGAACGGAAACGTAGTCGACAACGTCGTAACATTTGTCGAGTGCGGTCTGGTCCCAAACAGGGAAACCTTCCATGAAAGGAGCCGAGGAACCGCAGACTGCGGTTTCGATTGTTTCGTCTATCCATTTGATGGCCTTGGATGTCTCCAGAACTTTGCAGCCGTAGCCTTCGGGATTCTTATCCCATGCGCCCAGCTGCCAGGGGCCGTCCATTTCATTTCCCAGATACCACATCTTTACGTTGTAAGGATCTTCGTGACCGTATTTCTTACGAAGATCGGACCAATATGTTCCGCCGGGATGATTGGTGTACTCCACAAGATCCATTGCATCCTGCATGGTTCCGGTTCCCATATTGATGGTGTAAAGAGGTTCGGTGTTTACCTTTTCTGCCCACTGAAGATACTCGTCATGGCCTACTTCGTTGGTGATGTACTGATGCCATGCAAGGTCTAAGTGAACCTTTCTTTCGGACATCGGTCCGATGGAATCTTTCCACTGCCAGCATGATACGAAGTTTCCTCCGGGCATTCTGACCGCGGGAAGTTTTGTGTCCTTAAGTGCGTTGATAAAGTCGGTTCTGAAACCCTGCTCATCGGCGGTAGGATGTTTGGGATTGAACATCGTTCCGTTTACGATGGTGCCAATCGGCTCCAAAAAGGCCGAAAACAGCCTGCTTGAGATCTCGCCGACTTCAAAGGCGGGATGAATCGTGATCTTTGCGTCTTTTGCCATTAATTAACCCTCCGTTTTTCCTGTAGATATTTTCTTTATCCATTTGCCCCCACGCAGTCTTCCGAAACTCCAAAACGTTTTGATGATCTGGTCGGATTTAAGACATACATATATCCAAAATGCGGGAAGATGGAAAACGAATCCCGCAAGAATACCGAGAGGTATCGAAACGGCCCACAAGAAGATGTTGTCGGTAAGCATTAACATCTTTGTATCGCCGCCGCCGCGAAGAACACCCTTTGTCATGATGCTGTTCGTAGCCTGGAAAATTATGATAAAGCTTATTGCAAGCATAAGCTGGTTTGCTATTGCCACGGCTTCGGGGCTGATTCCGCTGGAAGCATCTTTTCCGGCATAAAAAGCGATGATCGGATTCTTTGTAAGAGTGATGAATATCGCCGAAATAAGCCCCAGACCGAGACCGAGTCCGAAGAAAAGATAACCCTGTCTCATTGTCTTTTCTTTGTCGCCGGTTCCGAGAGTCTGACCGGTTACGATGGCGCCGGCCTGGCTTACGCCCTGAACAACGACGGTGGAAAGCTGCTGTGTTACCGCGGTTACCGCATTTGCCGCAACGAAAGTCTCTCCCAGATGTCCGTTGATCATTGATACGGCGTTTGTACCTATGGCGAGGATGCCGTCACTTACAAGCACGGGGATACAAATACGTATGTATTCCGAGATGAGGGATCTTGTCTTCATAAGAAGATGCTTGATCCCGAAACCGATCTCTTTGTCAACAAAGAGAAGATATGACATTATCATTACCGCTTCGAAAGTTCTTGCGATGAGGGTACCCAGCGCAGCACCCGCAACTTCCATTCTGGGAGCGCCGAACTTACCGAAGATGAAGGTATAGTTTGCACCGAGGTTAACGAAGAAGGCTCCGATGGATACAAAGAGCGGATATCTTACTTCTCGCACGCTTCTTAAGGCGATGGTGGATGTAAGTGAAACACCGGTAAAGAAGTAGGAAGCCACCGACCATTCAAAATAGTCGATTCCCAGGGCGATGATCGGAGTTTCCTGTGTGTACATCTTCATGAGTGTCTCAGGTACGATCGCGGTTGCAAGGGCAAATATGAGAGCAAGGGAAAGCGCCAGGCGAAGCATCAGGCTGACGGTCTGTTTTAACGCTCTGTCGGCGTTCTCGGGCTCGTCGCCACTTTTCTTCATACTGTAATATCTTGAAACAAGTACCGATGCGCCCATTCCCAGGCCCATGCAGAAGATGTGATAGATTCCGATAAAAGAGTTTGCAAGGGAAACTGCCGAAAGAGCGGTGTCGCCCAGACTTCCCACCATTATGTTGTCGAGCATGTTAACGCCGATGGTTATAAGGCTTTGTGCTGCAATCGGAAGTGCCAGAGTAAATACGTTTCCGTAAAAATGAGGTTCTTTTCCAAAAAACTTGTATTTCATATAAATCTCCAAAAAACAATTCGGTAAAAGGATTTACCGACTTAAATGGTAGCATAAAACCAAAGTGTGCCTCTAAATCAATATTGCTTAAATAAATTGCAAATCTTGCTACGGGATGGGAGGTAAATATGTGCTTGAAGATAAATCCGTACCCATGTTATACTCGTAACAGTTCTAAACAATTCTTGTTAATCATTTTAATCTGCGATGAGTTTTTTATCGCTCTTACCTTACTTATCAGGTGTTTAGAAATACTGCAGATCAAGGGAACAATACAGATCAAAGAAATGCTGCAAATAGGGAGAAATTCTGCCCATTTCTCGAAACAAGCTTTTTGAGCAGGAAGTATTTTGCCTATTTCCTGCTCTCGTTGGCGTTTATGTATTTAAGGCAGTAAAAGTGAAACTATTATCTATTTATGAAAGGAGATAATCATGATTGGTTTAAAGGAAATGCTTTGTGAAGAAAAAGAAAGACTTGAAAAGATTATAAAGACGGTTGAAAAAGCTCTTGTCGACGTACCCGAAGGGCGTCTTAGGATATCCTCGTCAAAAGGACACGCACAAATGCTGCATATCCTATACGATGAGAATAACGAAAAGACAGAAGAATATATCAGAAAAGAAAATCGTTCTCTTGCATGTGCTTTGGCACAAAAGGAGTATGATACCTCAGTTCAAAAGCTCGTAAGCAGAAGGCTAAAACAAATAAACAGATTGGCTGCCGAATACGTGGATGATGAAATTGAACTATTATTCGATCAAAATCATCCGGCCAGAAAAGCCATGATAAAGCCGGTAGAAAAAACCTGGGATCAATTATTGG